>JANPDD010000277.1:0-12730 GCA_031431295.1 Hyphomicrobiales bacterium
GGCTGTTGCCAGGCCCGAAGCAGGGGATTTGAGGTACGCCAGAGCAGAAGACGTGGCTGCGGGAGGTTCAGCCGGCCCTGCGCATGCGCCGGTCTTGTGCCGGTTGATAGGCGATACGGGCGTGATACTCGCAATAGGGTGAACCATCGCGAGGACCATGGCCGCAGAAGCAAAAATCATCGTGGGTGGGATCACCGATCGGCCATTTGCAAGTCTTCTCCGACAGATGGAGAATGGTGATGCGGCCGTCTTTCGGCAGATCGACAAGCCGCAGGGGCTTGGGCTCGGGAAGCGGTGCGACAAGAGGCCGTGATTGCGGCTGTGCATAGGCCTTGAGCGCGTTTGCTCCTGCTGTCGGCATTGATGGTGTGCCGGTCGGGCGAATGCCGGGCGCGCTGGGTTCACGCGGTCCTTTGCGGGTAGCACGCGGCATGGAACTGCGCTGCGCCGGCTGACGCCCCGAAAGATTGAGGCGGTGGACTTTTCCGATCACCGCATTGCGCGTCACGCCCATGGCAAGGCGCGCCGCGATCTGGCTGGCGCTCAGGCCTTCTGTCCAAAGCTTCTTGAGAAGTTCGACGCGTTCCTCGGTCCAAGGCATCTTGTCAGTGCTGGCCGCTGCTTGCACGAGTTCGCTCAAAATTTGAATCCTTCTCTTGCCGCGGAATTCGAAAGAACCCCACGCTCAAAACTTTACGCCTGACTTGGAACGCTACATTTCGTAGCTTGTGACCCATTAACTACTATGGCGGGTAGCAATCCCGCAACATCGCGCTCTGTCTTTCATGGGGTTTTCCCCAGCTTTGGACGCCCGCAACATGGTTAACGGGAAGTTAATCAGCGAATGTGGCTTTCGTCCATGCGCTGTTTTGACTCATGTGCACAAAGTGGTGCAATTGACCGGTGGGAAACCTCACATTATAACTTGCGTGTGTCCCGCCGGTCTCACCCGACCGGCGTTTTGCTTTTGGAAATGACCATGATTGCTCCCGTCCTTCCCATCTACAACCGCGCACCCGTTGCTTTTGTGCGCGGTGAAGGAGCGCGCGTCTTCACGGAAGACGGCACGGCCTATCTTGATTTTGGCGGTGGCGTTGCCGTCACAAGCTGCGGCCATGCCCATCCGCATCTCGTCAAGGCCCTGACCGATCAGGCGCAGAAGATCTGGCACACCTCCAACATCTACCAGATGCCAGGCCAGGAGAAGCTGGCCGCTACATTGATCGCAAACAGTTTTGCCGACACGGTGTTCTTCTGCAACTCGGGGGCGGAGGCCCTGGAATGCGGGATCAAGATGGCGCGGCGTTTTCATTTTGTGAGCGGTGCGCCAGAGCGCAACACCATCATCACCTTTGAAGGCGCGTTCCACGGGCGCACGCTTGCCACCCTTTCAGCGGGCGGCCAGGAAAAATACCTGGAGGGCTTTGCGCCGCGCATGGGCGGATTTGTGCAAGTTCCCTTTGGCGACCACAAGGCGCTGGAAGCGGCCGTTACACCGGAGACTGCCGGGATATTGATTGAACCCGTGCAAGGCGAGGGCGGCATTCGCCCGGTGCCGCCGCAGTGCCTCAAAGGCTTGCGTGAGCTCTGCGACAGGCACGGCCTTCTCCTGATTTTGGACGAGGTGCAGTGTGGCGTGGGCCGCACCGGCAAACTTTTCGCCCATGAATGGGCGGGCATCACACCCGATATCATGGCAGTGGCAAAAGGCATCGGCGGCGGTTTTCCGCTGGGGGCCTGCCTCGCAACTGAAAATGCGGCAAAGGGCATGACGCCTGGCACGCATGGCACAACCTTTGGCGGCAACCCGCTCGCCACAGCCGTCGGCAGCGCCGTCATGGATATTGTGCTGGCCGAAGGCTTCCTCTCCAAAGTCAGCGATACGGCCTTGTATCTGAAACAAAAACTGGCTGCCCTGAAAGATACCCACCCTGCCGTTATTGACGATGTGCGGGGCCACGGCCTCATGATTGGCATCAAGTGCAAGGTGCCCAACACGGCGCTGCAGTCTGCTGCTTTGGCAGAAAAACTTCTCACCATTGGCGCCGGTGACAATGTCGTGCGCCTCCTGCCGCCTCTTATTATTACGACAAAGGACGTCGATGAAGCCGTGTTGAAACTGGACAGGGCCTGTATCCGGTTGGAGGTGAATAACTGAGCATGGCGCATTTTCTCGACTTCAAGGATTTCAAGCGCAACCAGTTGCGAGCCATTCTGGATGCTGCCCGCAAGCGCAAGACGGCGAGGGCGGGCTTGGCCAAGGGCGAAGTGGATCTTGACCAGCCGTTGAAGGGCAAGGCCATTGCGCTGATTTTCGAGCGGCCATCCACCCGCACGCGCTTTTCCTTTGAAATGGCTGTTCGCCAATTGGGCGGTGAGGTCTTCGCCGTTTCCGGCGGTGATATGCAATTGGGCCGAGGCGAAAGCATTTCTGACACGGCACGTGTCATCTCGCGTTACGTTGACGGCATCATGCTGCGCGCCAAGGACCATGAAACCTTGTTGGAATTGGCGGCAGCCGCAACAGTGCCCGTGATCAACGGCCTCACCAACCTCACCCATCCAACGCAGGTCATGGCCGATGTCATGACACTGGAGGAACACAGTGGCGCCATCGACACCAAGCGCGTGGCCTGGGTCGGCGATGCCAACAATGTCTGCGCCTCATGGATCGAAGCCATCGGCGTGCTCGGTGGCTCCCTCACAATCGGTTGCCCGCCTGAGCTGCGTCCCCGCAGCGAAGTGCTGAACTGGGCAAAGCAGATGAAAGCTGATGTCAGTGTTGTGACGTCGCCCGAAGAGGCCGTGCACCAGGCCGACTGCGTGATTACCGACGCCTGGGTGTCCATGCACGACACTGATGTGGAAAACCGCCACAACCTGTTGCGTGCCTATCAAGTGAATGCCGCATTGATGAAGCATGCCGCCAAAGATGCAGTATTCATGCATTGCCTTCCTGCCCATCGCAATGAAGAGGTGGCGGACGAGGTCATGGACGGGCCACATTCCGTGGTCTTCGATGAAGCCGAAAACCGGGTCCACGCCCAGAAGGCAATATTGCTGTCCTGCTTTGGCGCGCAATGAATTCAGATTTGGTTCTCCCCTTTGAGGTGAAGCCGCTGGGCATCCGGGGCCGCGTCGTCAGGCTGGGACCGGTGATCGATGATATCCTGTCGCGCCATGATTATCCGCCGCCGGTTTCGGCCTTGCTGGCCCAGTCGGTGGCCTTGACGGCGCTGCTCGGCACGGTCTTGAAGTTTGACGGCAAGTTCATTCTTCAGACCAAGACCGATGGTCCGGTGTCCATGCTGGTTGCCGATTTCCTTTCGCCCAATGGCGTGCGCGGCACGGCCCGCTTTGACAGGGCCCGCTTTGACAAGGCCCGTTTCGACAAGGCGCTTGTGCCGCAAGCGAGCGGCGAAAAAGCCCTGCTGGGAAATGGCTATCTCGCCATGACTGTTGACCAGGGCACTGACATGGAGCGCTACCAGGGCATTGTGCCGCTGGGCGCAGCAACACTGGCGGATGCCGCCCACACCTATTTTCAACAGTCGGAGCAAATCCCCACCCGGCTGCGTCTGGCTTCCGGCCCATTGTCGCTGAAGGGCGACAAGGCTTCCCACTGGCGCGCCGGCGCCATTCTGGTGCAGCACCTGCCGCGCGAAGGCGGCATGTCCGCGCTCCCGGCAACATCAGGCGATGTGCCGGAAGGCCACGGGGAACTGGTCTTTGAAAACGATGACTGGGTGAAGGCCCGCCTGATCCTTGATACGGTCGAAGACCATGAGCTGCTTGACCCGACGCTGACGGCGGAGGACCTGCTGTACCGTCTCTATCATGAAGACGGCGTGACGGTTTATCCAGCCACGTCACTCGCCCGCCACTGCACCTGCTCGCAGGAAACGGTCCACGCGATGCTGCGGAATTTCACCCCCGCTGATCGGGCCGACATGGTCGAGAATGGTGAAATCAATGTCACCTGTGAGTTCTGCTCAACCCGCTACGGCTTCACGCCTTCGCAATTTGCTTGATCGGGCCTGTCCGCGTTGACCGCATGGGTGCCCATAGCGTGTCGATGCTGACCACGCTTTTTCCAACCGGGAACAGTGAGGCAATCGCCAGCTTCACATGTTGCCAGGCAAAGGGAATGCCGATGATGGTGATGGCATAGGCAATGGCGGCAGAGATGTGCATGATGGCAAGCCACCAGCCCGCAAGCACAAACCAGATGACGTTGCCAACTGTGCCAAGCGCACCTGTGCCAAGGTCATGTTCCCCGTGCAGCTGGTCGCGGGCAATGATGTCATAGCCGAAGGGCCAGAAGGAAAAGCGCGCCAGCATGAAACACGAGCGCGCCCATGGCAGCCCGATGATGGTGATCGCCATGATCACACCGGCCAGAATCCAGGCAAGGCCCGCAATCACACCACCTGTGATGAACCACACGACATTCAAGATAAACATGATGATGGGCATGACATCCTCCCCGAACCAGATAAACTTGGGGATTGTCACCACGGGTTTCAATGTCTCAGCGACAGCTGAGCGCCAGCTTCGCCATGAAGGCCTCGCATTTGCGCAATTGCGCCATGGCGATGAATTCATCGGGCCTGTGGGCCTGTTTGATCGAGCCTGGCCCGCAGACCACTGTGGGAATGCCGATGGCCTGGAAGCGCCCGGCCTCCGTGCAATAGGACGCCGTGTGGGTTGAGTTGGCCCCGGTGCAATAAAGCGCCAGGGCTTCTGCTGCTGACCCCTTTTCCGGTGTCAGGCCTGGCACGTCAGTCGCCCTGTGGGTGCGAATGCCAGAATCGGCGGCGATCACCTTCATCGGCATTTCCAGCCGTTGTGAAAGTGCTTCGATGCGTTTTTGCAGTATGTCGCTGTCAACGCCCGGCAGCAGTCGTTGCTCCCAGGAGAACCCGCAGTGGCGCGGCACGATGTTGTTGGCCGTGCCGCCGCTGATCACGCCCACATGAACGGTGGAGTAAGGTGGATCAAAGCGTCCGGTGGGGTCACCAGTGGCGATGAGCTCTTCCCGGATGGCGCTGATTTCGGCGATGATGTCGGCGGCGACCATGATGGCGTTGACGCCTTTGTCGGTCAGTGCCGAGTGTGATTCACTGCCTGTCACCACGGTGCCAAAGCGCACGGCACTTTTGTGGGCGTTGACCACCTGCATGGATGTGGGTTCGCCAACGATCACCATAGCCGGCCGCTTCAGGTGTTCGCGTATGTGCGCCACCAGCGGCACGACGCCGACGCAGCCCACTTCCTCATCACAAGAGAATGCCAAATGGATCGGAACGCGCAATGCCGTCGCCTTGAAGTGCGGCACCATGGCCAGACAGACGGCAAGGAAGCCCTTCATGTCCGCCGCCCCCCGGCCAAAGAGCAGCCCGTTCCTCTCGGTCAGCAGGAAAGGATCGCTTCCCCAGGCTTGGCCATCGACCGGCACCACATCAGAATGTCCTGAAAGCACCACGCCACCTGCGACATCAGGCCCGATCGTGGCGTAAAGGTTGGTCTTCCTTCCCGCCTCGTGGTCCACCCTGAGATGCGGGATTCCGTGGCTGTCGAGGTAGGTCTCCACCCATTCAATCAGGGGCAGGTTGCTTTCGCGGCTGGTGGTGTCAAAGCCCACAAGTGCCGCGAGGATCTCTTCGGAAGTTTGCAACGGCATGATGGCCTAATTCAGGATGCGCTTGTCGAACGGGCTGTCGAGCGAGAAGGCCGGAATGTCGATGGCAAAGCGCTGGCCATTTTCCGCCTGCATTTCATAGACACCGACCATCATGCCGGATGGTGTTGGGAGCGGGCAGCCGGACGTGTATTGAAAACTCTGGCCCGGTGCCAGCGTCGGTTGTTCGCCCACCACACCATCTCCCTTGACCTCCTGCTTCTGGCCGTTGCCATCCGTAATGACCCAGTGCCGTGTAAGCAATGTGGCCGCGATCCGGCCCAGGTTCTCGATGGTGATGGTGTAGGCCCAGACGAACTTTCTGGCATCAGGCTGCGATTGCCCGGACAGAAACTGCGGTTGCACCGTGACCCGGAATTTGTGGCTGATGGCTTCATACATGGCTCCGCAATTTAGGTGATTGCTGGGAGTTTTCCACTGACAAATTGCCGGGCCAATCCGCCGGGCTTGCATGGCAAGGGCTGTTGCAGCCAAAAGGCCTTCCATGGCCAAAACCAGGAACGTGACCCTGCCCCCGATCCTACCAAGGGGAATCTTGCCGGCCCACGTGATAGCGGAGTTCTGCGACAGGGGCCAGATCCGGCTGGCGCGCCCGCTTGACCATGAACAGATCCAGCCCGCCAGCCTCGATCTCCGCCTTGGCGCGGTGGCCTGGCGGGTGCGGGCTTCTTTTCTTCCAGGACCCCGGCTTACCGTTGCGGAGAAGCTCGAGAGCGTTTCACTCCATCGCATAGACCTGAAAGAAGGTGCTGTGCTCGAAACGGGCTGTGTCTATATTGTGCCGCTGCAGGAATCCCTGGCGCTGCCCCAGGGTGTGGCTGCTGCTGCCAATCCAAAAAGTTCAACCGGCCGCCTCGATGTTTTCACCCGCGTCATTGCCGATCGGGCCCAGGAGTTTGACAAGGTGCCGGATGGCTACGACGGTCCGCTCTATGCGGAAATCAGCCCCCGCACCTTTCCCATCCTCGCCCGCGAAGGTTCAAGGCTGTCGCAGATCCGTTTTCGCTCCGGACCATCGCTGGCAAGCGATGCGTTGATTCACGCACTCCATGCCGTTGAACCGCTGATTGCCAAAGGTGAGGTGAATATTGCTGGCGGTCTGGCGCTGACAGTCGATCTCTCGCCGATGAACGAGGGTGGCCCGGTGGGTTTCAGGGCCAAGCGCCATTCGGCCCTCGTTGATGTGGACAAGAAGGGTACACTCGACGTGCTCGATTATTGGGAGCCCATCTGGCAGCGAGGCTCGCTCATCCTTGATCCGGACCAGTTTTATATTCTCGCCTCGAAGGAAGCTGTGCGGGTGCCGCCAACCCACGCGGCCGAAATGGTGCCCTATAATCCGCTGGTGGGTGAATTCCGGGTTCACTATGCCGGCTTCTTTGACCCGGGTTTTGGCCATGCGACAGGGAATGGCGAAGGCGCCCGCGCTGTTCTCGAAGTGCGCAGCCATGAAGTGCCGTTCATTCTGGAAGATGGCCAGATCATCGGCCGCCTGGTCTATGAACCGCTCACCGAAAAGCCGACGCTGGTCTATGGCCAACTCGGCTCAAACTACCAGAAACAGGGCTTGAAGCTTTCCAAGCACTTCAAGCCTTTTGACGTCAGCAGAAGCCTCGGGTAGAGTTGCAAGCCAAGCGGGCGTAGTTCAGTGGTAGAACTCTTGCTTCCCAAGCAAGATGTCGTGGGTTCGATTCCCATCGCCCGCTCCAATTTCTGGCCGTACCCATCATTGTTGCAGCGAAGCCGTGGCGCTGCTGCTCGAAGGATTGGCAAAGGATTAATCCACCAGTTCCGCAATCACGGCATTGAGGATGCGGCGGCCCGCCGGTGTGGCCGAAATCCTGTGGCCCCTCTGGGCGATGAGGCCGAGTTCGGCGAGGCTCGCAATCTTGCCGAGGTCAACGGGCTGGCCTGCAAGTCTCTCAAATTCCGTTGCGTCAATGCCCTCGGAAATCCGCAAGCCCATCAGCATGTATTCGCGGGCCTGGTCCCTGGGCGCAACAATTTCCGCGCTGCTGATGCCATGGCCATGCTCCTGCACCAGTGACCGCCAGGTTTCGGGATGTTTCTCGCAGATGATTGCATGGCGCAGGTTGCCGTCTTTCAGGCGGCTGTGGGCGCCGGGGCCTGCGCCCACATATTCGCCATAGCGCCAGTAAGTGAGGTTGTGCAGGCTTTCATGCCCGGACGCTGCATGGTTCGAAATCTCGTAGCTGCCAAGGCCATGTCTCTCCGTCAGCTCCTGCGTGATGTCGTAGAGATCGGCGGCAAGATCATCCTCCGGAATCGCAAGTTTGCCGGCTGCGTACAAATCCGCATAGCGGGTCTCCGGCTCAATCGTGAGCTGGTAAAGAGACATGTGGCCCTGCTGTTCCTTGAGGGCAATCTCAAGTTCAGATTTCCATGACTCGCAGGTCTGGCCGGGCCGGGCGTAGATGAGATCGAAGGACACGCGCGGGAAAATCCTTGCAGCGAGGCGGAAGGCGGCCAAAGCCTCATCGGGCGTGTGCTGCCGCCCCAGCGCCGCGAGATCGGCAGGCACAAGCGATTGCACACCAACCGAGACACGATTCACACCTGCTGTATGATAGCCCCGGAAATTTTCGGCTTCGACGCTTGTGGGGTTTGCCTCGAGTGTGATTTCGGCTTCCGGCGACACGGGCCACAACGCCGCGATGCCATCAAGCGCATGGGCAACGGCGGCGGGCGGCATCAGTGAGGGCGTGCCACCGCCGAAAAATATTGAAGAGACGGTCCGGCCCGGTGTGCTCTGGCGCTGCCACGCCAACTCCCGCACCAGAGCCTGCGCGAAGGACATTTCATCAACGCGCGTGTGGCGCACATGGCTGTTGAAATCACAATAGGGACACTTGGCCTTGCAGAACGGCCAATGGACATAAACACCGAAGGCTTCGGCAGCACTCACAACAGGTCCTTGGCCATCAGCGCCACGGCCCGCGCCCGGTGCGACAGCGTGTTCTTCCGGTCATGGCTCATTTCGGCAAAAGTCAAGGTTTCGCCTTCCGGCACGAAGACCGGATCATAGCCATGACCGAGCGTGCCACGCGGCGGCCAGGTCAAATGTCCCGGCGCACTGCCCAGGTAGATTTTCTCAACACCGTCAGGCCACAGGACACACAGTGTGCACATGAATTGTGCCGTGCGCTGGCCGGAGGTCGTGGCACCTGCGGCCTGAAGCCTCTCCTCGACATTGCGCATGGCCATCCCCCAGTCTCTTGAGGGTCCGGACCAATCAGCGGTGTAAACACCGGGAGCCCCATTCAGTGCATCGACACAGAGGCCGGAATCATCGGCGATGCAGATGAGACCGGAAGCCCCCATCGCCGCCTTCGCTTTCAGCCGTGCATTGCCCTCGAATGTTGTTTCAGTCTCGGCGGGTTCCATGAGGCCAAGCTCGCCCGCACTCACGACCTCGGTTGCGAAAGGTGCCAAGATCTCCCGAAACTCCTCGAACTTGCCAGTATTGTGCGTGGCAATGAGGACTTTTGTATCCTTCAACGTGCGGGTCACGCAATGGCCGTTTTCTGCAGCGCGACAAGCTCGTTGATGCCGGCACCCGCCAGCGCAAGCAGTTCCTGCAGCATTGCGGGTGAAAATGGCTCAGCCTCTGCTGTGCCTTGCACTTCAACAATGCCGCCCGAGCCCGTCATCACGAAATTCGCATCCGTCTCGGCGGAAGAGTCTTCAAGATAGTCAAGATCAAGCACTGCCTCACCCTTTGTGATTCCGCAGGAAATGGCGGCCACATGGTCCTTGAGGGGCGAACTCGCGAACATACCACGCACCTGCATCAGCTTCAGGCAATCATGGAGGGCAATCCAGGCGCCGGTGATAGCGGCGGTGCGTGTGCCACCGTCGGCCTGCAGCACATCGCAATCGAGTGTGATCTGCCGTTCACCCATGAGCTTGAGATCAACGACGGCGCGCAATGACCTGCCGATCAGGCGCTGGATTTCCTGGGTGCGGCCCGATTGTTTGCCCGCTGCCGCTTCGCGCCGGGTCCGCTCATGGGTGGCGCGCGGCAGCATGCCGTACTCAGCCGTCACCCAGCCCTTGCCCGCACCCTTGAGCCACGGCGGCACCTTTTCATCGAGTGACGCCGTGACCAGCACATGGGTCTCGCCGAATTTGACCAGGCATGAGCCCTCGGCATGTTTGGTGAAGCCGCGTGTGAATGAAATCTGACGGAGTTGATCGGGCCGTCTGCCTGAGGGGCGCATGGGAAAATTCCTTGTTTTGAGTTGGGCGCTGTTTAGACGCAAAGATTGACCTTCGCCAACCCGCTTTCTATCTATGGTCCATGACCCTGATCCCCCCCAAACCTGTTGACGAGAGACTTGCAGGCATTGCCGCCCTCGACCAGCGCAGCCGTGAGATTTTCCGCAGGCTAGTGGACACCTATCTCGAAACCGGTGACCCGGTGGGTTCGCGCACCATTTCCAAGGCTCTGCCGCAATCGCTTTCACCGGCATCGATCCGCAATGTCATGACTGACCTGGAGGAGGCGGGCCTCATCCATTCGCCGCATACGTCGGCAGGCCGTGTGCCAACGGAAATTGGTCTGCGCTTTTTTGTCGATTCACTCCTTGAAGTGGGTGCCATCAGCGAAGGCGAGAAGTCCCGCATTGATGCCCAGATCAAGGCCTCAAACCGCCAACGCCGCGTTGAGGATGTGCTGGGCGAGGCAACGCTGCTGCTCTCAGGGCTTTCCCAATGTGCCGGCGTGGTGCTGACGCCCAAGCTCAACACCAGGCTCAAACACATAGAATTCGTCAACCTTGCGCCCGGCCGCGCCCTTGTCATTCTGGTGGGTGAAGATGGGTCAGTTGAAAACCGGGTGATTGACGTGCCCCCGGGCCTGCCCGCCTCTGCCTTCATCCGCGCCACCAATTATCTCTCTGCCGCCGCCCAGGGCCGCAGCCTTTTGGAGGTGCAGGGGCTCATCCAGACGGAAATGCAGAAATTGCGGGGAGAGCTTGATTTGGTTTCAGCGCGGCTGGTGCAGGATGGCCTCGCAGTGTGGGCGGGCGACGGCGTGAGCGACCAGCGTTCGCTGATTGTCAAAGGACAGGCCAATCTCCTCGAAAATCCTGCCGCCATCGCCGACCTGGACCGGATGCGCCGGCTTTTCGAAGACATTGAGAACAAGCGTGACCTCGCGGACCTTTTGGGCCTTGCCGAAAATGCCGATGGGGTCAGGATTTTCATCGGCTCTGAAAACCGGCTGTTTTCCCTGTCAGGCTCTTCGCTGGTGGCGGCACCGTTGAAAAACGAGCAGGAGAAGATTGTCGGCGTTTTGGGCATCATCGGACCGACGCGTCTGAACTATGCCCGGATTATCCCGATGGTGGACTACACGGCCAAGGTGGTGGGGCGGCTCATTTCCTGATCCTGAGATCGCGCCTGCAGCAAATTCCGGCCAAGTTGCAGACTTGGCCGGAATTTGCTGCATAATATTGATTTGGTGCGAATTCTTTTCGACCGCATGATTCCATGCGGCCGGAAAGCGCGATAAGCACTCGCTTCTTGATTTTTCCACCGCCACCGCCGATATGCAGGCCAAATCCCAAGCAGACGTGGAATTGCCATGAACGAGACGACCCAAAAGGCCGAAACACCGCCCTTGCCTGAGACCCTGGAAGCTGTGGCAGACCAGATTTTGTCCGAAGCGGATATCGATCCCCGCGAGATTGAAATCGCCAGCCTGCAGGAAGAGGTCGCCGCGACCAGGGACCGCATGCTGCGGCTTGCCGCCGAAATGGATAACCTCAGGAAGCGCACTGAGCGCGAAAAGGCGGAAGCCACGCTCTATGCCGCGTCAAATTTTGCCCGCGACCTGTTGAGCGTGGCGGATTCGCTCTCGCGTACGCTTGCTGCCGTGCCCGCCGAAGAGCGCGACGTGATCGATGACATCATGAAAAAGTTTCTTGACGGCATTGAATTGACCGAGCGCGAACTGCTCTCCGTTTTCCAGCGCCACAACATCCGCAGGCTGGAAACCGTGGGCCAGAAATTCGACCCCAACCTGCACCAGGCCATGTTCGAGGTGCCAACGGCAGAAAAGCCGCCGGGTACCGTGATGCAGGAAGTCCAGTCCGGCTATGCCGTGGGTGAGCGCTGCCTGCGCCCGGCCCTGGTGGGCATTGCCAAGGCCCCTGACGGAACCGCCGACTGATTTCCACAGGATTGTTGCAGGCGGCAGCTTTACAGCGCGTCCAAACCGGTAGACCGTGTAATGCAGGGGCAACGCAGCACAGGAGACAGGCCATGCCGGACTACACAGTCGATATTTACAAGGACAAGCGCGGCGAATTCCGCTGGCGCCGCACGGCCACAAACGGCGAAATCGTCGGTGCTTCCTCCGAAGGCTACAAGGCGAAGAAGGATTGCGAAGCCAACGCAACCCGCGACACGTCCACCGACACGTGGGAATTCTACAAGGACAAGAGCGGTGGCAGCCGCTGGCGTTGTTTCTCGCCTGCCAACAAAAAGCAGGTGGGTAAATCAACCGAAGCCTTCTCGTCTCCGGCAGCGGCCAAGAACAATGCCCGCATGAACGGCTGGAAGGGCTAACCCTGGATTTTCACAGAGTTCCTATTGCAGGAAAATAGTGCTTGACACAGCGCTGTTGTTCTGCCATATCCATGCACACTGCGGAATTGGGTCAACCGTTCCGTCTCCTCCCAACAACAGTCTTGAGCCCATCATGAAGACGACGTTGGGGGTGACGCGCCGTGCCGTCAGTTGGAATCAACTGACGAAAAGCATTGCGCGCCAAATCAATAGGTTGGCGCATCTTTCCTATCGCAAATGGGTTCATTTGCTCGTCCGATGCGCTATGGTCTTGCGGCACCCAAGGCATTTCCCAGAATTGCGGCAGCGCCCTCCAGTCCCGAACCGTTGACCACCGTGTTGGGGACGAGCTTGCCGACAATGGCGACAAGCTGGGGCTGGCGTTCCAGTGATGTCAGTATTTTTTCCAGTGCCTGCAACATGGTCACACGATCC
>JANPDD010000278.1:0-9223 GCA_031431295.1 Hyphomicrobiales bacterium
CAAACGCCACACCGTCTCCCCAGAGGAAGACGGAATGCGCCTGGACCGGTGGTTCAAGGCGCACTTTCCACAAGTGACCTTTGCCTATCTCAACAAGCTCACACGCACCGGCCAGGTGCGGGTGGGAGCAGGACGATGCAAGACCAGTTCACGACTGAAGCAGGGCGATGACATCCGCGTTCCGCCGCTGGCCTTTGACAAACGCCCCGCCGATGCTCCCAAGGGCGATGCGAAGCCGCTGACCAAGGAAGAGCGGAAGCTTTTCGACTCCATGGTCATCCACGAGGACAAGGATATCTATGTTCTCAACAAACCCTCGGGCTTTGCCGTGCAGGGTGGCACGAAAACATTTCAACATCTTGATGGGCTGTTGATGGGATTGGGGGCTGAACTGGGAGAACGGCCGCTGCTGGTGCACCGCCTCGACCGCGATACGTCCGGTGTCATTGTCATCGCCAAACGCCGTGCCGTCGCGGCGGCGTTGGGCAAGCTTTTTGCCACCCGCAATGTGAAGAAAACCTATTGGGCCGTCGTCAAAGGTGTGCCCCATCCCCTGCAGGGCAAGATCGACGTTGCTTTGGTCAAAGCCAAGGGCGAAGAAGGCGACCGCATGCGGGCTTCGCGCGATGGAGAGGAAGAGGACGAGCAAAACGCCGTCACCCAATACGCAGTGCTCGACAAAGCCAAGGTGGTGGCATGGGTTTCGCTGCGCCCCCAAACTGGCCGTCAGCACCAGCTCCGCGCCCATATGGACCATATCGGAACACCCATTTTGGGTGACAATAAATACAGCGGAGACAGGGACTTGGCCGACGGGGTTCCCAATCAGCTTCACCTTCATGCCCGCCGCCTGGTTTTCCCCCATCCGCGCGCCGGCACGGTGGATGTGACAGCACCCTTGCCTGAACACATGCTGCGGACGTTTGGTCTGTTCGGTTTTAATGCCAACCGGTTTGACCGTGATGACGACGAACGAAACTGACGAAGAGCGCCTGCGCCGGCTGTCAAGGGACCGCTATGAGCGGCCCTTGCGCAAGCGGTTCTACAAGTTGGTATCCATCAGCGACGACAACACAATTCTGTTGGATGGCCGCGTAGCAAAGACTCCGATGAAGGCTGTCATGCGGCTGCCGACGCGGGGACTTGCGGAAGCCGTGGCGCGGGAGTGGGAGGCGCAGGACAAGTTCATCAATCCTGGTGCCATGCCCGTTACCAGATACGCCAATGCGGCGATTGACCGTGCCGTGGTTGAACGGAAGTCTGTCTTGGATGAAATCGCGAGATACGCTGGAAATGATCTTGTGTGTTATCGTGCTGACCGTCCACCGGCACTGGTGCAGATGCAATCCCTGCACTGGGATCCCGTTCTGGCGTTTGCGCGGGCCAGTATGGGTGCCGATTTCCGCGCCACAATTGGCGTCGTCCATGTTGCGCAATCCCCGGCGGCCATTGCCAAAGCAAGGCATGTCGCTGCGGTTTTGGATGCCTACCACTTCACGGCGCTGTCTAACCTCACAACACTTACTGGTTCAGCACTGCTCTCGCTCATGCTTTTGGAGGGCGCCATTTCAGGTGAGGCTGCCTGGTTGGCCGCCCATGTGGATGAAGACTACCAGATCGCGGAATGGGGTGAGGATGACGAGGCCAAGGCGCGACGGGCTGGCCGCCGCCTGGACTATGACGCGTTGTTGCAAATCCTGGATTTGCTCCGGAAACCCTGACTGCCGGGGCAGCGCTGGCCGCATCAATCTGATTTCCATTTTCATTGCAGTGGGCTAGAAATTCGACAGGAGTTTCCCATGGCACACGTCGATCACGACCATCACGAAGGCTCGGAACTTTCACCCATTGAATTGCGGGTCAAAGCCCTTGAGTCACTGCTGGTGGAAAAGGGTTATGTCGATTCCGCCGCCATTGATGCCATCATCGAAACCTATGAAACAAAAATCGGTCCGCGCAACGGTGCGCGTGTCGTGGCCCGGGCCTGGACTGATCCTTCGTTTGCTGACTGGTTGAAGCGTGACGCCTCTGCGGCCATTGCCTCTCTTGGCTACGCCGGCCGCCAAGGCGAACACATGGTGGCGCTTTTCAACACGCGGGAACTCCATAACATGGTCGTGTGTACGCTGTGTTCCTGCTACCCGTGGTCCGTGCTGGGCCTGCCGCCCGTGTGGTACAAGTCGCCACCCTATCGCAGCCGCGCCGTGAAAGTGCCGCGTGACGTGCTCAAGGAATTCGGTGTCGAGCTGCCAAAGGACCAGGAAGTGCGCGTTTGGGACTCAACGGCTGAAATTCGCTACCTCGTCATCCCAGTGCGGCCCGCTGGAACTGCAATGCTTTCCGAAGATGAACTCGCCGCTCTCGTTACCCGAGACTCGATGATCGGCACCGGATTGGCGGCGGCATGAGGGGACCGCATGATTTGGGCGGCGTTGATGGCTTTGGGCCAGTGGTGCCGGAGCCGAACGAACCCATTTTCCACAGCTCCTGGGAAAAGCGTGCTTTGGGCGTTGTCCTGGCGAACGGTGCCATCGGTGAATGGTCGCTGGACCAGACCCGCGCCAAACGTGAGAGTCTGCCTGCTGTCGCCTATTGGACACTCAGCTATTACGAGATTTGGTTGGCGGCAATGGCCGAGTTGCTGAAGGAAAGGGGGATTGTTTCCCTGGCCGAACTGGCGACGGGCCGCTCTGAAAGCCCTGCCAAAAAAGTGTCCGGCAAGAAACTTGAGGCGGCGGATGTGCCTGCGGTGTTGGCCGGAGGCTCTCCCTACACCCGGCCAGCCATGAAGCCAGCGAATTTCGCTGTTGGCGACAAAATCAGGGCCGTGCCCCAGACACACGGTGGACACACGCGGCTCCCCACCTATGCCACGGGCAAGACCGGTGTGGTTGGTGCTGTGCGCGGGAACTTCGCCTTTGCCGATGCCTCGGCGCGCGGCGACAGGAGTGCCTCCGCCTGGGTTTACTCTGTTCGCTTCAGGGCTAACGATTTGTGGCACAATGACAGCAACGATACAGTCTGCATGGATCTCTGGGAGCCGTACCTTGAACCCTCCTGATCCGGAAAAACCGTTCAGCGCTCCGTGGGAAGCGGAAGCCTTTGCCATGACGGTGAAGCTGCATGAGAGCGGGCATTTTACGTGGTCTGAATGGGCGCAGGCCCTGGGCGCGGAAATCAAACGGGTGCCGGATCGGCCCTACTATGAATCCTGGCTCGCTGCGCTTGAAAAAATCACAGCGGCAAAGTCCCTGCTCAACACACGCGAACGCGAAGAACGCATTGTCGCCTGGGAAAGGGCAGCACGCGCCACACCGCATGGCCATCCCATTCTGCTCGAAAACGGAACACCGTCCTTTGACTTTAAGCTGGTTTGACCGCAGGGGTTTCGCCACCTAGAGTTTTGACGATTAGCGTTACCCCCTCCGCCCTTCGGGCACCTCCCCCAGCAGAGCTGGGAGGAGGGCAGAAGAACGACGCTCCCCCAACTTGTTGGGGGAGCTGTCCGAAGGACTGAGGGGGTGACTCAATTGAAGGCAATCCAGGAACACCATGCACGAAATCCTCAACAAGCTGGAAAAACGCAGGGCAGAGGCCCGGGCAGGCGGTGGGCAGAAGCGCACTGACGCCCAGCACGCCCGTGGCAAGCTGACGGCGCGTGAACGCATTGATCTCCTGCTTGATGCCAACTCATTTGAAGAATTCGACATGTTTGTCGAGCACCGGGCCACAGACTTCGGCATGGCCGAGACGCGCATTCCGGGCGACGGTGTGGTTACGGGCTGGGGTACGGTCAACGGCCGTGTTGTCTACGTGTTTGCCAAGGATTTCACGGTTTTCGGTGGTTCTCTGTCCGAATCCCATGCCCGCAAGATCACCAAGTTGCAGGACATGGCGCTGCGCAACCGCGCACCCATCATCGGCCTTTTCGATGCCGGCGGTGCCCGCATCCAGGAGGGGGTTGATGCGCTTGCGGGTTATGGTGAAGTGTTCCAGCGCAATGTGTTGGCGTCGGGTGTCATTCCCCAGATTTCGGTGATCATGGGACCCTGTGCGGGCGGTGATGTCTATTCGCCGGCGATGACAGATTTCATCTTCATGGTCAGGGACACGAGTTACATGTTTGTGACAGGTCCCGACGTGGTCAAGACCGTGACCAATGAGACTGTGTCGGCGGAGGAACTGGGCGGGGCTTCGGTCCACACGGTGAAATCATCCGTTGCAGACAAGGGCTTTGACAATGATGTTGAGGCCATCCTGCAGATGCGGCGTCTCATCGATTTTCTGCCATCCTCCAATACGGCCGACATTCCCGTGATTCCGGCTGTCGATGATGCTGAAGGAAGCGATGAAAGCCTTGACACACTCATCCCCGCCAATCCGAACCAGCCCTATGACATCAAGGAACTCGTCATCAAGGTGGCGGATGGCGGCGATTTCTTCGAGATTCAAGAAGCGCATGCACGAAACATTGTCACCGGCTTTGCGCGCATCAAGGGCCGCACCGTTGGCATTGTCGCAAACCAGCCGATGGTGTTGGCAGGGGTTCTCTACTCGGATGCGGTGCGCTAAGGCGCGCGCTTTGTGCGTTTTTGCGATTGCTTCAACATCCCCATCATCACATTTGTGGATGTGCCTGGATTTCTGCCTGGCACGGCGCAGGAATATGGCGGCCTGATCAAGCATGGTGCAAAGCTGCTGTTTGCCTATGCCGAGGCCACGGTGCCGAAGATCACGGTGATCACCCGCAAGGCCTATGGCGGGGCCTATGTGGTGATGGCGTCCAAGCACCTGCGGGGCGATTTGAACTACGCCTGGCCCACGGCAGAGATCGCGGTCATGGGCTCCAAGGGTGCGGTTGAAATTCTGTATCGCGCAGAATTGCCGGACAAGGACAAGATCGCCTCGCGCGTGAAGGACTACGAAGCGCGCTTTGCCAATCCGTTTGTGGCAGCCGAGCGCGGCTTTCTTGATGATGTCATCATGCCACACTCAACGCGGCGCCGGGTGGCGCGGGCACTGGACATGCTGAAGGCAAAAAAACTTGATAACCCTTGGAAAAAGCACGATAATATTCCGCTTTAGCCAGGGTTCGACAGCCCCGGGATTGCATAAGATTTTAGCATCGTCCTGAACTGGAAATTGATTCTCATCACATAGTCTCTGCCCCAAGTCGGGAGAGATGACATGAAACTTGCATTCGCATTGGGCGCCGTGCTCGGCCTCTATTCATTCCTCGGGGCAGGAACGGTTCAGAACGCAGCACCTGGTTTTCAGTCTGACCTCGTGGAACTGCGCGTGCCGGCCTGGCTTCAGCTGCCCGAGAGCGAGTTTGTGACCAGCATCGAATATACCGGGGAACTGGGTGAAGAGGCGGCCCGCGGCAATGTGTTGATGAATCTGCCCTCAGATGGTGACGCGGAAATGGCGTGGCTTGCCGAGCATTTTCGCGCGCAGGGCTATCACGTGACCCATGAGGGGGCGAGCTTGGCACAAATCCCCGGGGTTGTGGCGGTCGTCGTTGCGTCCGAAAGCCTGTCGGAGCGCCGGGTGACCATCATACAGTCGCAGGACGCGGAAGGCGCAAGCATCCGCCTGTCGTTTGAAGACCCCATGATTGGCGCGCAAGTTTCTGCGCTCTGATTTTCTTTTCGTTTTGCTCCAAATTCCGCTCGAGCTGGTCTACAAGACGAACGGATTGTAGCAAGCGAAGAGAATTTCATGCGGAAACTTCCCGTCACACTGGCCCTGTCGCACGTCCTGCGGAGCACCCGCAGCAACATCGGCTTTGCCTGGTTTATCAGCTGGCCGTGGATGCTGGTGCTGTTGCCTGTTGATCTCGCTGCCAGCGTCATTGCCCGCCCCGCAAGCGGCGCTCCGGATCAAATGACGGCAACCGCTGCTGTTGCCTCACTGCTGGTTGGCCTCTTGTCGATGTTTGCTTTCTCTTCCATTGCGGTGAATTGGCACCGTTACATTCTGCGTGATGAAAGGCCACATGGCGCAGCGCGCCTCAGGGCGGACAACACTGTCTGGCGCTACTTCGGGAACACGTTGCTGATCATCGCCATTGTCGGTTTGTGTTTTCTGCCTGTGGCATTTTTGACGGCAGCGGCAATTTTCTACCTCGGCAACGCCGGTCTGGCTATCGCAGTGCCGCTTTATCTCGCCGCCCTGCTGGTTTCGCTTTCATCGTTTTATCGCTTGAGCGTCAAACTGCCGGCAATCGCGCTGGAACGCCGGGATTATGGCTTGCGCAATGCCTGGGAGGACACCCGCGGAAACCACTGGCAGCTCGTCGGCGTTGCCCTGAATTTTTTTCTTCTGGTGCTCGGGCTTGCCCTGATCATCTTTCTGGCCGGGGCGGCGGGCGGCGCCACCAGCTTGGGCATTCTCTCAGTATTTGTGGTTGGCATTCAGCTTCTGGTCAATTGGTTTGGAACAATCGTGGCGGTAACCCTGCTCACCAGCCTTTATGGCTTCTTCGCCGAGAAGCGGGATTTCTAGATCCGTTCAGCAATGAGGTCATACTCCTCTGCCTCAACGATACGCACTTTCACCAGGTCGCCGGCTTTCAGGTCTGTGGCGCCAGGAATGAAGACATTGCCGTCAATTTCCGGCGCGTCCCAGGGTGAACGTGCCACGGCTTCCTCATTCTCAATGTCAATTTCATCCACCAAAACATTGATTTCACTGCCGACTTTTCCCTGCAGCACGTCGATTGAAATGACCTGCTGGGTTTCCATCAATCGGGCATAGCGCTCGGCCTTCACTTCATCCGGAACCTGGCTGAGGCCGAGGTCATTGGATTTGGCACCGGACACAGGCTCGTATTTGAAGCAGCCCACCCGTTCCAGCCGTGCCTCTTTCAGCCACTGCAACAGGTATTCAAAATCCTGGTCGGTTTCACCGGGAAAGCCGACGATGAAGGTTGAGCGGACAGCGATGTCGGGGCAGATCGAGCGCCATTTGGCCAAGCGCTCCAACACTTTTTCCTGGTTGGCGGGGCGGCGCATGTTCTTCAGCACCTGGGGCGAGGCATGCTGGAAGGGTATGTCAAGATAGGGAAGTATCTTGCCCTCGGCCATGAGCGGGATCACGTCGTCGACATGGGGGTAGGGATAGACATAGTGCAAGCGAACCCAGGCGCCGAGTTCGCCGAGCTCTTTTGCCATATCGTAGAACCTGGCCCGGACGTCGCGGCCGCGATACTTGGATGGGGCATATTTGATGTCGACACCATAGGCCGACGTATCCTGCGAGATCACCAGGAGTTCCTTGACGCCGGCTTTGACCAGGCGCTCCGCTTCGTAAAGAACGGCGGCGGCGGGGCGAGACACGAGATCGCCGCGGATTGAAGGTATGATGCAAAAGCTGCAGCGGTTGTTGCAGCCTTCGGAAATTTTCAGATAGGCATAGTGGCGGGGCGTCAGGTGCAAGCCCTGGGGTGGCAATAGATCCATCATGGGGTCATGAACGGGCGGTACCGCGTCATGCACTGCCTTGACGACCGCTTCGTACTGGTGCGGCCCGGTAATGGCGAGGACAGAGGGGTGGGCATTCCTGATCGCTTCTGCTTCAACACCATAACACCCGGTGACGATAACACGGCCATTCTCCTCCATGGCCTCGCCAATGGCGGCCAGGCTTTCGGCCTTGGCGCTGTCGAGAAACCCGCAGGTGTTGACGATTACGACGTCGGCCTTGTCATATCCAGGGGCGATCAAATAGCCTTCGGCCCGCAACTGGGTGAGGATGCGTTCGCTGTCGACGAGGTTTTTCGGGCAGCCCAACTGGACCAGGCCGACCTTGGGCACATGTGCGTTCATGGGCGGCCTTTAACCGAGGCTGGTCAAAAGGGCAAACCACCCCTTGAGCCGCATCCCTGGCTCCAGCATAGTGTTTGCCATGTGGCGATATTCGAGATTTGCGGGGGCAGGCTTGGCCATCGTGTTGGCGTTCGGGGTTTTGCGGACCGGTGCATCTGCAGGCAATCTCACACTCGCCGGAAAGGAGCGCTGGCTTGCCATCGCCTCCACCCAGGATCCTGACACAGCCATCGGCATAGCGGGGCTTTATGCAAGCGAGCGCGCCAAGGTTGCCAGTACGCAGTCCGGATGGTTTGCGGTCATTCTTGGTCCCTATGGTGAGGCAAGCGTGCAAGCCGTGCTGAAAGCCCATCCTGGCGTCGGCGAGATCCCTGCGGATTCTTTTCTGTCCAGGGGAGAAAAGTATCTTGAGACTGTGTGGGAAGAAAAACCGCTTGAGGAAGCGCGGGTGCTTGTCGCCTATGAAGCAGGGAAGCCGGCACAATTTTCCGTGGGTGAACTGACAATCGGCGTCAGTATGGGTGGTGATGCCGCAAAGCCGGGGCCGACCCACGCCGTGGGAACTGTAGAGGGGCAGACGGTTTTCAGTTTTTCCACGCCGGATGAGTATTCCTCGTTTGGCGCTGAAGCGGGTTTGCTGAAACTTGATCCCAAAACGGAGGCACCGCAGGTGGTTTTCACGCGGTTCACTGGCGGCGCCCATTGCTGCACCCAGACCTGGATTGCATCGCAGGCCAAGGGTGCGGTGGGCTGGACGCTCGTTGATACAGGTGTGCTTGATGGCGGAGGTTTCAGCTATGAGGATTCCGATGGTGACGGTGCCCATGAACTCATGCAAGTTGATAATGATTTCCTGTATGCCTTTGATTCATATGCAGGTTCTATTGCGCCCATTCGGATCAAGCAACTGCGCGGCAATGCCCTCGTTGACGTTTCGGACATGGCTGCTTTCAGGCCACTTCTGAAGCGTGACCTGGCGCGTATGGAGTTCATGGCCAAACTTGACGCTGACCTGTGGCACGCCAACGGCTTTCTTGCAGGCTGGGTTGCCGCAAAGATGCGCTTGGGGGGCGGGGCAGACGCGTGGCTGACCGCACTGGAGAACCTGGACAAGGAAAGTGATTTCGGGCCGCAGATCTGCAAGAAAAAGGGAAAACCCATTGCCGAATGCGATTTCGATGATCTTGAAAGAGTGCCAATCGCCAAGGCACTCGCCGCGTTTTTCAACGAGCGCGACTATGGCGAATTGCCACCTGCGGCGCAGGCGCATCTCAGGTAGTTGAAGCGCGGGCATGGTCTCACGAATGACTTGACCAGCGCTGGGGAAAACGCTGCGATGACAAAACAATTTCTGGGGTAGTCTGGGGTATTCAGTGTTCAAGAAAATTTTGATT
>JANPDD010000279.1:0-3639 GCA_031431295.1 Hyphomicrobiales bacterium
ATCCCGCCGGGATCCGTGCCAGGGGCAATGCACCCGGGCTTCATGCCTGCCTTGCTGTTGGCGGGTTACTTCTTCTTCACCAGCGCGTCGCGGATTTCGGAGAGCAGCGCTTCCGACTTTGTCGGAGCTGGCGGAAGTGGTGCTGGTTCGGCCTTGCGCATGCGGTTCGAGATCTTCACCATCTGGAACAGGATGAAGGCAAGGATCGCGAAGTTGACCAGCACGGTGAGAAAATTGCCGTAGGCGAATACCGCACCCTGTTCTCTTGCGGCTGTCAGTGAGGTTGCCGTGACGGTTGAGTTCAATCCGGCAAAGTAGTTGGAAAAGTCGAGACCGCCAGTGACCGCACCGACGACAGGCATGATCAGGTCGCCGACGATTGAATCGACGATCTTGCCGAAGGCGATACCGAGTATGACGCCAACAGCGAGGTCAAAGGCATTGCCCTTGAAAGCAAAATTCTTGAGTTCGTTCCACATGTCATGGTCCCCCATAGGTCGAGATTTGAGTGTTATGCGGCCAGCCCGCCGGCTGGCAGCGCTGGGCTCTTTAGAGCATCGTGCGGTCAATTGGAATCAGAAACATCAATTGACCGCAGCATCGATGCTTGTGAATTCAATCAATTGGCGCAACTTTCCTCTCTCAAACCGTTCCGATTTGATCGTCCGTTGCGCTAGTATGAATTTGTACGCAGAGATAGGTCAAAGCTGCGAGGTGCCCCATAGGGCGAAACCGGCCCTCGATCTTTGACTCGACACTCATGTCCTCGCGTCAATGCAACAAATCCTGTATGCGCCGCATCATGACAGAAACTCAAAGCAAGGGCCTTGCGCTCTATCCGGCAATCGAACCCACCAGACGGGGGCGGTTGCGGGTCGGCGACATTCATGAGCTCTATTTCGAGGAAAGCGGCAACCCCAAGGGCAAGCCCGTGCTTGTGTTGCATGGTGGACCCGGAGGCGGCAGTTCGCCACTGCAACGGCGCTTTCACAACCCTGGACGCTACCGCATCATCACCTATGACCAACGCGGCTGCGGCAATTCCACGCCACACGCATCGCTCGCCGACAATACCACGTGGGATTTGGTGGCCGACATTGAAAAGCTGAGAACCCATCTCGGCATCACACGCTGGCAGGTGTTTGGCGGATCCTGGGGATCGACACTCGCCTTGTCCTATGCCCTCACGCATCCGGAAGCCGTTTCCGAACTTGTCCTGCGGGGCATTTTCACTTTGCGCACGTGTGAAATCGACTGGTTCTACCAAGAGGGTGCCTCCATGCTTTTCCCCGACGCCTGGCAGGCGTATCTGGCACCCATCCCGCCAGAAGAGCGCAATGACATGGTTGCCGCCTACTACCGACGGCTGACGGGTGCGGATGAAGTGGAGAAAATTTCCTGTGCCAAAGCCTGGTCGCAATGGGAAGCAACCACCCTCTCCCTGTTGCCGGATCCCGCACGGGAGGCGGCATTTGCCGAAGAACGCTTTGCCTTGGCCTTTGCCTCAATCGAATGCCACTACTTCATCAACAGGGGATTCTTTCAGGAAGATGGATGGCTGATCCGCAACGCCCATCGCCTGCGCCACATCCCTGCCGTCATCATTCATGGCCGTTATGACGTGGTGACACCAATGGACACAGCATTTGCGTTGCACCGCGCCTGGCCTGAAGCAATATTCGAAATCATCCCGGACGCAGGTCACACCGCGACGGAACCCGGCACTCTCGATGCCCTGATTCGTGCAACCGATTCGTTCCTTGAAGCGTGATTTCGCAGATCGCATGTGAATTCACCTGCCATGTGGACCCCACGTTGGGACAAGACCTGCAACAATGGTTGGAAAAATTTTCTTTGGCGGCGCCTGTTTTTGCGTCATGCCCACAATCTCCGTCTGAATCTAAACGGTAATTTTCCGGTTGCCATAATTGCCGGTGATTTTGACCGCGATTTTGCCAGAAAATGACCTGAGCTCAGCCGCATACGGGCTTTTCTGGCGCCCCAATTCAAAGTCACCTTGACCCTCGATCCAGCGGGGGATCGGCGGGCGCCACCCAGTGCGCAAAACGACGGCAGAAGTACCGGCCGTCTTGGCTATTCCCCCCATTGGTAAGAACTGTCCGCCTTGGGCTCCTGTCGCCGTCCCGAGTTCAAAGCGGATTGGAGGCCCGTTCCTGCCCAGTTGGCGGGAACGGGCCTTTGTCGTTATTGATGCCGTCAGCAGCAATAGAACAAAACACGAATCATGCTAGATGTGATGGATGGACCTCACCGCACCATTGATCAGCATCGGCAACCGCAGCTTCAGCGCCATTGACGTTGGCATGGCTGCTGCAGGACTCATGGTCTTCCTGCTGGTCCTGGCAGTCATCCTGGCGTTCCGGGCCCAGTCCGGGCGCAGGAGTGAGCGGCTTGACGCACAGCACCGCACCGCAGAGTTGGAATTCCGCCTTGCCGAACTTTCAGGTGCGCTGCAGGGCTTTGCCGCGCAATCGCAAAGCAACCAGATTCACCTGCAACGCAGCATCGACGAGCGGCTGGACAGCGTCAGCACCCGCGTTGGTCACGGCCTTTCGGAACAGACGGAAAAAACCACCCAGTCCTTGCAGCAGCTGGGTGAACGGCTGGCCGTCATCGACGCAGCCCAAAAGAATCTCACATCACTTTCCAGCGAGATGATCAGCCTCAAGGACATCCTCAACAACAAGCAGACGCGCGGCGCCTTTGGCCAGGGCCGCATGGAAAGCATCATTCGTGATGGCTTGCATGCCAGGGCCTATGCATTCCAGGCAACGCTTTCCAACGGAACCAGGCCAGACTGCCTGATTTCGCTGCCGGATTCGCCGGTGAAGCTGGTGATCGATGCCAAATTCCCGCTGGAAGCCTACTCCGCGTTCACCGATGCGACCGATGATGCATCACGCAAGGCCGCCGAGGCGCGGCTGAAGTCGGATGTGTTGAAGCATGTGAAGGACATTGCGGAGAAATACCTGCTGACCGGCGAAACCCATGAGACCGCCATCATGTTCGTGCCGTCGGAGTCGATCTATGGCGAGTTGAATGAAAAATTCGAAGACGTCATCCAGAAGGCGCATCGTTTGCGGGTGATCCTCGCCTCCCCCAATGTGCTGATGCTGCTGGTGCAAACCATGCAGGCCATCATCAAGGATGTGGCAATGCGCGAGCAGGCCCATGTGATCAAGGCGGAAGTCATGCGATTGCTGGAAGATGTGTCGAGGCTCAAGGAACGCGCCTCTGACTTGCGCCGCCACTTCGAACTGGCGAGCGGCGACCTCGAAAAGCTCGGCACGTCGGCTGACCGCATCAGCAAGCGCGGGGCCAAAATCGAAAACATGGATGTGGAACCGGACGTTCAGGCTGTGGCAGACAGCGCCACGCGGCCCCGTCTGGTCACTGGATCAACCTGACTTTTGAAAAAATCGCCAAAAGTCAGAAAAGTTGGCCGTAAATAATATGATGGAGCGGAATTGTTTCGCCAAAGTAATTCTACCTTGGCGAATTCCGCTCCGGCAGGTGGCTTCCTACTTCTTCAGATAGATTTCAGTGGCAATTGCAAGCTTGATCGATTCAAAGGCGGCGGAGAGATCCGAGTCATCGTTGGCGACGAAGAAATTGGCA
>JANPDD010000280.1:0-12579 GCA_031431295.1 Hyphomicrobiales bacterium
CAAAGACATGATCGCCAAATTCAAATGACAGTTGCCAATCTCAATGACGTGTTGCTGCCAGCAATGGCAGGCCGGTATGCCGTGGCAGGACTTGTTGTCTTGGGGTGGGAGGACGCCAGGGCCTATGTTGAAGCCGCAGAAGAAGCAAGACTTCCCGTTATTCTACAGGCGGGTCCGGGGTGCCGCAAACACACGCCCATGCCCATTCTGGGCAAAATGTTTCGCCACCTTGCTGAACAAGCCACTGTGCCCGTGGTCTGCCATATCGACCACGCCCGCACAGTTGACGAGTGCCGCGGAGGCATCGACCATGGCTTCAGTTCAGTCATGATCGACGGATCGATGCTGCCTCTCAATGAAAACATTGCCCTGACGGCACGCACCGTCGAAATGGCACGATCGTCAGGTGTTTCGGTGGAGGGGGAAGTTGGTGTTGTGGGCTACGCCAACGGTGCAGTATCGTCACATACATCTGCCGAGGAGGCCGCGCTGTTTGAGCGTGAAACAGCCGTGGACGCGCTGGCCATATCCATCGGCAATCGGCACTTGCAGACGGAAAAATCGGCCGAAATCAACATCGACTCGTTGCGTGCAATTGAAGCCGTCACCACTGTTCCTCTGGTACTTCACGGTGGCAGCGGCATTGCCTCACCCATGCGGCGCAAACTTGCCAGCGAGACACGAGTGAAAAAAATCAATATCGGCACGGAACTCCGCATGGCCTTCGGGCAGGCGCTGAGAAGCGCGCTTGCACGGCAGCCAGAGGAATTCGACCGCATTAAACTGCTCGCTTCCACAATTCCTTCTTCCCGGATGGCTGCAAAGTTGGTCATGGAAGAGCTCGGTTTCGCAACCACTCCGGAAGCCATGCGCCATGGGCCGCAATGAGGTCATCAACGAGATGCCAGATCTGCTGCAAATCCAGTTCGGCTGCGGTGTGGGGATCCATCATTGCGGCGTGATAGACGTGCTCCCGGTTTTCCGTCAGTAGCGCCTGAACTGTCAGTTCCTGGACATTGATGTTGGTACGGATCAGCGCCGTGAGTTGAGTGGGAAGATCGCCGATAAGCGTGGGTTGAATGCCTCGGTCATCCACGAGACAGGGCATTTCTGCCGCACAGGCCTCCGGCAATGATGTGATGCAGCCATTGTTGCGGAGATTGCCATAGATGACCGAAGGTTCGCCGGTCCACACCGAATTGATGATACTTGAAGCGTATTCCTTGGAACGTTTGACCACAATTTTATCCGCCGAGCGAAAAGCCTCCGCCTCATCCTTCCATCGCGCCACCTGTTCGATGCAGCGTTTGGGGTATTCATCAAGCGGAATGCCGAACTTTTCGATCAGGTCTTCGCGGCCATCCTTGATGAAGTAGGGCGTGTACTCGGCAAAGTGCTCGGAACTCTCGGTGACAAAATATCCGAGGCGCTTCAGCATTTCATAGCGCACCTTGTTGGGGCAACGCGGATTCCAAGTTGAGGGTTTGGGGAAGCGTCCTTCTTCGTAGCCCTTGAGAAGTGTCGGGTAGAGGTCAATATGGCTCCCGTCCTTCTGTCTGTGCTCGAACTGAAGATAGAAGGCCATGTGATTGATGCCTGCTGCGCGATAGCGGATGTCATCCAACGGAATGTCAAGGTCGTGGGCCAGTTCCGCAGCCGTGCCTTGCACGGAATGACAGAGGCCCACCTGCCGAATCTGCGGGTATTTTGCGGAAATGGCCCATGTATTGATCGCCATGGGATTGACGTATTGCAGCATAAAGGCCTGCGGACAGACCTCGAGCATGTCTTCGCAGATTTGCCAGAGATGCGGCACGGTGCGAAGTCCACGCATGATGCCGCCTACGCCGAGCGTGTCGGCAATCGTCTGCCGCAAACCATATTTCTTCGGTACATCGAAGTCTGTGACGGTGCAGGGTTCAAAGCCGCCGATCTGAAATGCCACGATGACGAAATCGGCCCCTTTAAGGGACTGGCGCTGGTTTGTGAATGTTTCAACCCGTGCCTTTACGCCCAAAGTCCGGATGAGCTTCGATGCGACAAGCTCCGATTCCGACAGGCGTTCTGGGTTGATATCCATGAGCGCAATGGTGGCGCCACTGATGGCGGGGCGCTGCAGGATGTCGCCCACGATGTTTTTCATGAAGACCGTAGAGCCTGCGCCGATGAACACAATGCGTGGAGAAGCTGACATGTCTGAGAACCTGTATGGATGCCCTGATCGAACGCACAATCGGCAAGTGGAAGGCGAAAAACAATGATCCGGACCGAAAATAGCTTCCGGTTTTCTAAGATCAGGCCACTTTGGTGATCCGGCTATAGGTTTGTCGGAAGGCAACCGGACTCTTGCGGAAGCGCTGTTCGAAAGTGGAATAGAAGCTGGAGAGCGAACCAAAGCCACAATCAAATGCAATCGAAGCCACAGATAGATCTGAAGCAATCAGCATGGATTGGGCGGTGTCGAGCCTGTGCCGCGTGATGGATTGCTTGATGGTGAGGCCAACGGCACGCTTGTAGAGTGTCATGGCGTAGTTGGGGTGAAGGTCCGCCGCCTTGGCGACATCCCCGGCGGAAATATCCTCAAGGGCGTGCTCCCCGATGAATTGGGCCATCCCCTCCACTTTCAGGGCACGATCATGATCGTGGCCGAGAGGGGTTGCCCGACCCAAAAGTGGTGAAACGTCGCGCAAGTCATGCCACCCCGCACGATCAAGGCGCCGAACGCGGGCAGTAAGCTCGTCCTTGACGATCTGTTCCAGTTGCGAGTCTCCTTCGAGGAGATCTTCCCGCCAGCGCAAAAACATGTCCGTGTCGTAGTGCCTGATGTCCAACGCTTCAATAACGGCACCACGGAATATCGCGGCGCGCAGTTCGCTCAAGGTCGGAAGTTCAAGAAAAACGGCCATCGGAATATAGAGCACGACAAACGTCGTCCCTTCATCGCACTCGGTCACCTGATGCGGGATCATGCCCCAGAACAAGGCAAGCCGCCCGGCAGAAAGGGTCAATATGCGACCATCAAACCAGTAGGTCATGCTGCCACTCAGCACAAAATTCAGTTCAACCTGGCTGTGCATGTGTGGTCCCGGCATGGGTTGCACCGTCAGCGTATTGCCGGCGCAAAAGCGGTGATCACCAAAAATGACCACGGGATATCCACGGTCCATCTCCGGATGGGCCGGAACACTTTCATCCCTGTAATTCGGGGCGCGGGTTGTAAGTTTTGCCATTGTGCTTAGGAATCCGGAAGCTGACGGCATGTTTACGGAAGATACTTATTGAAAAACAAGTGAAGGTCAATCCCAACAGGTGAGCAAAACAACAAACGCCACGTGAAAAGCTTCTGCCGCCATGGTGGCGGCGATCCAGGGAGGACTACAAATGACGCTCAAGAAAAGCCTTTTCGGGCTTGGATTTGCCTTCGCACTTTCAGGTTCTACAGCCTTGGCTGGGGAACTGGTCATCAATTCCGACCAGACTGACCCGGCACCGAAGAAGGCCATGGAAGAACTGATTGCCGGCTTTGAAGCCGCCAATCCGGACATCAAAGTCAAATGGAACAACTTCGACCATGAAGGCTACAAGTCTGCCATCCGCAACTTCCTCGCGGCTGACGCCCCGGACGTTGCCGCGTGGTATGCTGGCAACCGCATGGCACCGTTTGTGAAGGCGGGCCTGTTCGAACCAGTCGACGATGTGTGGGAAGCAAATGGTCTCAATGACCAGCTGAAATCCGCCGCCGCCTCCATGGTGATCGATGGCAAGAAGTGGGGCGTGCCCTACACCTACTATCAGTGGGGCATTTACTACAACAAGGAAGCCTACAAGAAGGCTGGTGCCACTGAACCGAAGAACTGGGCCGAATTCGTTGCCAACTGTGAAAAGTTCAAGGCCGCCGGCATTGACTGCCTGACCACCGGCACAAAGGCCCTGTGGCCTGGCGCCGGCATTTTCGACTACATCAACATGCGCACCAACGGATATGAGTTCCACATGGACTTGACCGCTGGCCGCGTGAAGTGGACGGACCCGAAGGTCAAGGCAACATTTGCCGAATGGGCCAAGGTTGTTCCTTACATGTCAGCAAACGCCGCTGCCATTGACTGGCAGGACGCTGCAGCCCTTCTGTCTCAGGGCAAAGCTGCCAACTACGTCATGGGCAACTTCGCCGTCGCCACCTTCAAGGAAGGCGGCATGACCAACGACACGCTTGGCTTCCTGGTGTTCCCGGAAATCACCCCAGGAATTCCACGCGCTGAAGAGGCCCCGACGGATACCTTCCACATTCCGTCAGGTGCCAAGAACAAGGCGGATGCCAAGAAGTTCCTCGCCTATGTCGCATCTGCTGAAGCGCAGACCAAGATGAATGCCACCCTCGGCCAGTTGCCTGTGAACAACAAGTCAACAGTGGGCGATGATCCGTTCATCAAGGCCGGCTTCGAGGAATTGTCCTCGGCTTATGCGCTGGCCCAATTCTTTGACCGTGACGCGCCTGCCGACATGGCGAAGGCCGGCATGGAAGGCTTCCAGGAATTCATGGCAAAGCCCGAGAAAATCGACGCCATTCTGGAACGTCTCCAGAAGGTTGCCGACAAAGTCTACAAGTAGTTCCTCCCGGAGCGCGCTCTTTTCTGCGATGACCTCCATCATCGTCGCGGAGGGTGCGCTCCATCCCTACTGATTGCACGGATCTGGCGGGGGCGGGGTTCGGTATTTCCCTATTTTTGCAAATCCAAAACCTATTTCTGGGAGGTCCGTGATGTCCGCAACGACTGAGGCCGGTTTTTGGAAGCGCAACCAGAAAACACTTGCCCCGTGGCTGTTCCTGGCCCCCGGCATTCTCATCTTCCTCCTCTATGTAATTATCCCGATATTCCAGTCCATCTGGATCAGCTTCTATGAGTGGGATGGCCTCGGCCCCAAAACCTGGGTCGGCGCGCAAAACTACATTGACCTCTTGGATGACGAGTCATTCTACACCTCGCTCAAGAACAACATCATTTGGTTGGTGCTCTATCTCTTGGCCATCCCTGCGGGATTGGCGGTCGCACTGTTCTTGAACCAGACGGTGACCGGAATTCGTCTGTACAAATCGCTGTTCTTCTTCCCCTTCGTCATCAGCCAGGTGGTCGTTGGCCTGATTTTCTCGTGGTTCTATGCACCTGATTTCGGGCTGTTGCCCAAAATCATCGGAGCATTCACGGGAACTGAAATCGCCGTTCTTGGCGACGAGCGCTTTGCCACCTACGGCATCATCGCTGCGGGCCTTTGGCCGCAGATCGCCTATTGCATGATCCTCTATCTCACGGGTCTCAACAACATCAGCTCCGAGCAAGTGGAGGCCGCGCGCATGGACAATGCCAAAGGCTGGTCCATGCTCTGGCACATCATCATACCGCAACTGCGGCCCGCCACATTCATTGCCCTTGTGGTGACGGTGATTGGTGCCTTGCGATCCTTCGACCTCGTGTCCATCATGACCGTGGGCGGCCCTTACGGCTCATCGCGCGTGCTCTCCTACTTCATGTATGAGCAGGCCCTGTCCGAATATGGCGTGGCCATGGGCTATGGCGCAGCCATTGCTGTCGTACTCTTTGCCATCATGCTGGTCTTCATCACCATGTTCATTGTCCGCATGCTGCAACAGGAAAGGAACGGCTAATGTTTCCGACACCGATTGCCCGAACAAGCCCCTGGATCCAGCGTGCCTACAAATGGCTGCTGCCAATCGCGCTCATCCTCTGGCTCTTGCCGCTGATTGGCATTGCTGTCACCTCCATTCGCCCTTCGGCCGATCTTGCCGCGGGCAACTACTTCGGCTGGCCTTCCGGTTTTGCCGGAATTGAAAACTACTCTGCGGTGTTCGAGAACAGCAACATCGGCTGGTACATCCTCAATTCCTTCAAGGTGACCATTCCGACGGTGATTGGTGCCGTGGGTCTCTCCTGCCTCACAGGTTATGCGTTGGCGGTGTACAAATTCAAATCCAACCTGCTGGTCTTCTTCATGTTCATCGCAGGCAACTTTGTGCCATTCCAGATTCTGGCAATCCCAGTGCGCGATCTCACGCTGAAGCTTGGCATGTACAACACCACCATGGGACTGGTCATGTTCCATGTCGCCTTCCAGACCGGCTTCTGCACGCTGTTCATGCGCAACTTCATCAAGGGCCTGCCCTTTGCGCTCATTGAATCGGCACGTGTCGAAGGTGTCAGCGAGTGGAAAATCTTCTGGCACATCGTCATGCCGCTGATGCGGCCTGCGATCGCCGCTTTGTCGGTGCTCATCTTCACCTTCATTTGGAATGACTACTTCTGGGCCACCATCATGGCCCAATCCTCTGATGTGCGCCCGGTGACGGCCGGCATGAATGAGTTGAAAGGCCAGTGGAAGGTGGCGTGGGAGTTGATCGCCGCAGCCTCCATCGTTGCCGCACTGCCACCGGTCGCAATGTTCTTCCTGATGCAAAAACACTTTATCGCCGGCCTCACGCTCGGCGCAACAAAGGGGTAGGCTTATGGCTGCTGTCACGCTTCGCAACGCGCGCAAAAGTTTCGGCGATGTCCACATCATCAAGGGCGTTGACCTTGAGATCAAGGACGGCGAATTCACCGTCTTCGTCGGTCCCTCCGGCTGCGGCAAGTCCACGCTTCTCCGCATGATCGCGGGTCTGGAGGAATTCTCGTCCGGGTCGTTGCAAATCGGCGGTGCTGAAATGGCGCGTGTGGAACCGGCAGACCGTGGTGTCGCCATGGTCTTCCAGTCCTATGCGCTCTATCCGCACATGACGGTGCGCGACAACATCGGGTTTGGTCTCAAAATGACCGGCCACTCCAAGGATGATATTGAGGCGCGCACCAAGGCGGCCGCGGATATGTTGCAGCTCGGTCCGATGATGGACCGCAAGCCATCGCAACTCTCTGGTGGACAACGTCAGCGCGTTGCCATTGGCCGCTCGATTGTGCGCAATCCCAAAGTGTTCCTGTTCGACGAACCACTCTCCAATCTCGATGCGGCACTGCGCGTACAGATGCGGATCGAGATCGGCAAGCTGCACAGTGACCTCAAAACCACCATGATCTATGTCACCCACGACCAGGTGGAAGCCATGACCATGGCTGACAGGATAGTGGTGCTGCATGGCGGCATCATTGAGCAGGTGGGATCACCTCTTGAACTCTATCATCGCCCCAACAACATGTTTGTGGCGGGCTTCATCGGTTCGCCCAAAATGAACTTCATCCCTGTGTCTGCTGTCTCAGCCAAGGGCAAAGACGTCACTTATGGCCTGCCTGGTGGCAGCAAGATCACCATAGGCATGAGGGGCGAGGTTCCTGCAACGGGAAGCAAGCTTACGTTGGGGGTTCGGCCTGAGCACATTGAACTTGGTGGCAAGGCTGCAGGCTCACTTAACAGCGTTGTTCGTGCTGCCGAGTATCTGGGCTCTGAAACGATGTTCTATGCCACTTTGGCCGATGGCAGCGATGTCTCGGTGAAAGCGGGGGGACTTGCTGCTGACAAGGCTGGCGACACTCTCAATCTCACCCTGCCTCCGGAAGCCTGCCATTTGTTTGATGCCAACGGCAGGACTATCCACAATGGTGACCTGACGCGCTGATGCTTGGCGTTTGTTACTATCCCGAACACTGGCCTGAGGACTGGTGGGCCGAAGACGCCCGCCGGATGCGCGAGGCCGGAATTACCTATGTGCGTATCGGCGAGTTTGCCTGGTCTCGCTATGAGCCACGACGCGACGCCTTCGACTGGTCCTGGCTCGACCGTGCGATTGAGATACTGGGGAAGGCCGGATTGAAGGTCGTACTCGGCACACCAACCTGTGCCCCACCCAAGTGGCTGGTGGACGAGCACCCCGACATCATTCCCTATGATGAACAGGGACGGCCACGCGGCTTTGGTTCGCGGCGGCACTATACATTTTCATCCCAAACCTATTGGAGGGAAACCCGTCGCATCGTTGAAATTCTCAGCCGACGTTACGGCGGCAATCCATACATCGATGGCTGGCAGACGGACAACGAATATGGCTGCCATGACACAATCCTGTCTTGGGGGGCTGAAGACCTGAAGGCATTCCGGCTTTGGCTCCGGAACCACTACCAGTCGCCAGAGCAGCTGAACACAGCCTGGGGCAACGCCTTCTGGTCGATGGATGTTCAGGAATTTGAGCACGTGTCCCTGCCCAATCTGGCCGTCACGGAAACCAATCCGGCTGCCAAACTTGACTTCTGGCGTTTCCATTCTCAACAGGTTGCAGCCTACAACCGCCTGCAGTGCGAAATCATCAGAGAGCACTCACCCGGGCGCTGGATCACCCACAACATGATGGGCTTCTTCAATGACTTTGATCATTGGGCGGTTGGCGCAGACATCGACATCGCCTCCTGGGATTCCTATCCCGTGGGCTTTACCGAGCGGTTTCCTTTCAGTGAAGACGAGCACATCCGCTGGGCTGAAACGGCGCATCCTGATATCTCGCCGTTCTTCAATGACCTCTATCGTGGCGTGGGACGCGGCCGCTTCTGGATCATGGAGTTGCAGCCCGGACCCGTGAACTGGGCAACCTGGAACCCTGTGCCAAAACCTGGAATGATCCGCCTGTTCACTTGGGAGGCACTTGCCCATGGGGCGGAGGTCGTCAGTTATTTCCGCTGGCGGCAGGCTGTATCGGGACAGGAACAGATGCACGCAGGCCTCAATCTTCCGGGCCTGCACGAATGGTCGCAAGGCGGACGAGAGGCTGCGCAGGTAGGCAAGGAGCTCCAGGAAATCGGAACACTGCCCGCTGCGGAAAAGGCACAAGTCGCCATTGTCTATGACTATGAAGCCTCATGGATCACGCGCATCCAGCCGCAAGGCAAGGACTTTGATTTCGCGGTTCTGATGTTCCGTTGGTATGAGGCGGCACGCAAGCTTGGCCTTGATGTTGACTTCGTACCGCCGGGTGCAGACCTTGACGGTTACAAGCTTGTGCTCGTGCCCACTATGCCCCACGTCAATGACGCGGCAGAGCGCGCCTTCGCCGCTGCTGACGGCGTTGTGCTCTACGGACCGCGCACAGGCTCAAAGACCCGCCACCATGCCATACCGCCAAATCTGCCCCCGGGGCCAATATCACACCTGGTGAAAGCGCGTGTGCGGGAGGTGTCGTCAATGCGCCCAAGGCTTGCTGAAAGGGTGAGAGGCAAGGTCCACGGTACAGCCATTCGCTGGCGGGAAACACTCGAAGTGAAGGGGGCCGACATCCTCGCCCGCTTTGACAACGGCTCCGCCGCGTTGACAGCTGCAGGCAATCATCACTATCTCGGCTGCTGGCCAGATGAGAAACTGCTCAATTCAGTGGTGAAGCTTGTGAGTGCCAAGGCCCACCTGAAGACGCGGCATCTGCCTGACGGGATTAGGTTGAGGCAGCGTGGCAATCTCCTGTTCGCCTTCAACTATGGAAACAAACCCTGGAAGCTGACCGCTGGCACAACTGTTGTGATGGGCAAGCGTGAAATCCAACCGCAGGAATTGACCATTGTGAAGATCTAGAGATTGTCCTGCCGCGCCGGATCACTCGGCAATTCTGTGTCCGGAGAATGCGGGGCTATTCAGATCGACATCGCCGGGTTCTGAAATTTCCAGAGGAATCAAACCAGAGTCAGTCTCGTTTTCAAATTTCTCGCGTCCATGATAAGTTGTACTGCTCATCTGGAACCCGAAAGACCGGGGAAATGGCAATGACAAGTTTCAATTCGCAAAAGCTTTCACAAATTCACCACGACTTGCACGAACACCTGCCGTCCGAGCCTGCATTGAGGGCGAAGGCCCTGGAGAGCCTGCTCATTGAAAAGCGCCTGGTCAACCCGGAAGCAATGGATGCGTGGATCGAGATGTACAGGGAGGAGATCGGACCCAAGCGCGGTGCGCGTGTTGTGGCGCGCGCCTGGAGCGATCCCGCCTTCAAAAAGCGCCTGCTGGCAAACGCGACTGCGGCAATCGGCGAGTTGGGCTTCGCGGGACACGCGACAGGTCATCTGGAGGCCATCGAGAATACCCGCGAAACGCACAATCTCGTTGTCTGCAGCCTGTGCTCCTGTTATCCGTTTTCGATTCTGGGCATGTCGCCAGCCTGGTTCAAGTCCAATGAGTACAGGGCGCGCGCCGTGCGCGATCCCCGTGGGGTCTTGAAGGAATTTGGTGTCGAACTCGATGACACGACCGAAGTCCGCGTCTGGGACTCAACATCGGAAAGACGATATTTGGTGCTGCCACAGCGGCCGGAAGATGTCGAGGGCTGGGAGGAGGACTCTCTTGCGCGATTGGTCACGCGCAATTCGATGATCGGAACGGAAAGGGACCTTTCGCCGTCGCGGAGGAACCGTTGATGGGTGGCGTTCATGATCTCGGCGGACAGGAAGGCTATGGCCCAATTCAGAACAGGGGCGATGCGCAGGCTTTCCATGCAGAATGGGAAACACGCGCTTTCGGCATGGCGCAGGCCTCAGCGGGTGACAGTGACTGGTCGATCGACTGGTTCAGGCACTGCCGCGAGTTGATTGCTCCTGCGGACTACCTCACGCGGTCATATTTTGATCAGTGGATGCTTACCCTTGCCGCACAGTTGATCGACTCAGGCTACATCACCTTGGCGGAGCTCAAGTCGGGCGTACCGGCATTCATGCCAAAGCCGGGAAACCCGCCAGCGACCGCTGAAGAGGCGCGAGCCTTCGTCAAGAGCGTGCGCAGTTACGCGGCGGAAATTGGGTCTTCGCCGCTGTTTGCTCCGGGCGAGATCGTGCGCGGCAAGGTGTCGGGGTCTTCAGGGCATACCCGGCTGCCTGGCTATGTGCGCGGGAGAAAGGGAACTGTCGTGGCGTGTCACGGTGGTCATCTGTTGCCGGATGCCTCTGCAAGGGGCGAGCAAAAGGCGGAGCACCTCTACACAGTTCGCTTCGCCGCGTCGGAACTGTGGCCGGAAGCTGTGGATCGCGTGGACCACGTTTTTGTCGATCTGTGGCAGAGCTATCTTGAAGGCGTCTGACCCAGGCTGGGGGCCTTTGCGGAAAAAGGACGGCGAGCCGATCTTCGGCGAACCATGGCACGCCCAAGCCGTGGCCATTGCCGATCTGCTCGTCACGTCGGGAACGATCACCCAATCGAAGTGGACCGGGACTTTGGGTGCCGAAATCCGCGCGGCATTGCTTGCCGGGAAGCCCGACGACACGGATACATACTGCGGAGCGGTGTTGTCGGCTCTCGAGCGCCTACTGGATGCCGGTGGGAAGGTATCACGCGTGGAACTGGCGCGACGCCGGGACGAGTGGCAGCGGGCATATTTGCATACGCCGCATGGACAGCCAGTGGAGCTTGACCGCGGCAGACTGCCGACGGAGCCCTAGAGCAACGGGCGAGCAAGTGGATTCCACTTGTGAAGCGAAAGTTGCTCCGGATTCAATATGCTACAGCAACTTATCTGCGTTCAATTGAACGCAGGTTGCTGTAAACGGCAGCCTGCACCTGTTTGATGCAGTCGCTGAAACGCGACTGGACCAGAAAATTGATCCATGGAGACCAAAGTGATGAATGCAAATGTGACACCAAACTTCGGTCTTGCGGACAAGGTGGTTCTGGTTACAGGAGCTGCACGGGGAATTGGCCGGGCCTGCGCCTTGGCATGCGCCGGGGCGGGTGCCGACATCGTTGTTGGCGTGCGCAGTCCGGCCGAGAGTGCGGAATTGGTGAATGAGATAGGTGCGCTGGGCCGCCGTGGGTTTGCAGTAAAAATGGATCTCGCCGATTTGGGCTGCGTACGCGCCGGCGTTGCCGCAGCCCACGGGCATTTTGGCCGCATCGACGTGTTGATCAACAATGTCGGGCTAGGGCCGGAAAACCTGGCCGAGAACGTGCGGGAGGAGGACTTTGACCTCATTGTGAACATCAACCTCAAAGGCACGTTTTTCACCACCCAGGCCGTGGCGAAACTGATGATCGCGCAGAAAGCGGGGCGCATCATCAACATCTCCTCGCAGGCCGGTTCGGTTGTGCTGAAAAATGAATCGATCTACTGCATGTCAAAAGCCGCTATCAACCATCTCACGCGCTGCCTCGCCCTTGAATGGGCGCCCCATGGCATCACCGTCAATGCGGTTTCGCCGACTTTCATTTTTACCGATGGCACCAAGCCAGCACTCTCCGATCCACAATTCCACAACCACGTCCTTTCGCATATTCCGCTGGGGCGCATTGGCGATACAATTGATGTGGCAGGTGCCGTGGTCTTTCTGGCCTCGCCCGCAGCGTCACTCATCACGGGTGCCAACATCCTCGTCGATGGCGGATGGTCCGTGGCCTAGTGCAACGGGCGAGCAAGTTGCCTCCTGAGTTCACAAACGAAGTGCAACACCAGATTAAGGTGGTGCCATGGAACGAGATTATCGACATTTCTCATTGGAAGAGCGCTGTGAGATTGCCCGCCTACAGGCCGAAGGGCATTCGATCCGGCAAATCGCTGCAGATTTGGATCGCGCGCCATCGAGCATTGCTCGGGAACTGAAGCGCAACACTGGCAACAGGGTG
>JANPDD010000281.1:0-11359 GCA_031431295.1 Hyphomicrobiales bacterium
AAAAAAGAATAGCGAGTAGCGCGTGGCGAGTAGGGAAATATGTGCATCCGAACAGGGCGTCTCCCTATTTGCTACTCACTATTCTCTACTCGCTTCTTCATATGCCCAGTCGAGCCAGGGCAGAAGCGCTGCAAGATCAGCGGTTTCAACCGTGGCGCCGCACCAGATGCGAAGCCCCGGTGGCGCATCACGGTAACCGCCGATATCGAAAGCAGCCCCTTCCGCTTCCAGCAACTTCACCATTTTCTTCGGCACGTCCTCAGAACCGTCGAGCGTGAAGCACACGGACGTGTTGGAGCGTTGTGCCGGAACTCTGGCTAGATGATGGGCAAAATCATGCGCCCCAATCCAGCGTTCAATCACCGCCGCATTGGCATCGGCCCGCGCTCTGAGACCCATCAATCCGCCCACGGATTTTGCCCATTCCAACGCCACCACATAGTCTTCGACACAGAGCATGGACGGTGTGTTGATGGTTTCACCCTCAAAGAGGCCGGCGATCAGCTTGTCCCCAGATGTCATGCGGAAAATCTTGGGGACAGGCCAGGCTGGTGTGTAACTCTCAAGTCGTGCCACAGCCCGTGGTGACAGGATGATGACACCGTGGCCGCCTTCGCCGCCCAGCACTTTCTGCCACGAGAAGGTGACGACATCGAGTTTGGGGAAATCCAGGTTCTGGGCAAAGGCCGCAGAGGTGGCGTCACAGATCGTCAGGCCCTCGCGGTCTGCCGCAATCCAGCTGGCATCCGGCACACGCACGCCGGAGGTTGTTCCATTCCATGTGAACACCACATCGCGCGTGAAATCGACCTTCGATAGATCAGGCAGCTCGCCATAGGGCGCGATCATCTTGCGGACATCGGGAAGCTTCAACTGCTTCACCACATCGGAAACCCAGCCCTCGCCGAAGCTTTCCCAAGCCAGCATGTCAACGCCGCGCTGGCCCAGCAAAGACCACAGCGCCATTTCAACGGCACCCGTGTCTGACGCAGGAACAATGCCGATCCTGTAGCCCGCTGGCACTTCAAGCACGTCGCGCGTGAGATCAATCGCGCGCTTCAGCCGCTTCTTGCCTTCGCCCGAACGGTGCGAACGGCCAGTCAGGGCATTGCTGAGGTGTTGGGGAGTCCAGCCCGGCATCTTGGCACAGGGGCCGGAGGAAAATTGTGCGTTGGCCGGGCGCACCGCCGGTTTATCTGTCGTCATCATGTTCCATCCTTGCAGATGGACTGGCCCTCGTTGGGGAGGGCTAGCCCGCTGACGCCTTTGGCGGAATTCGCCAGAATTGGCAAGTGCGAACTGCACCAGCGGTTTCCCCAGTGGTTTCCCCAGTGGTTTCCAACGTCTTTTTACGCGCTCAAACCTTCACAGGCTTGCCTGTCTGCCAGCTTTCCGTTGCCGCATCGGCGAGGATCTGCGCCTGCAGGCCGTCATGGCCGCTGGGCCTGGGATTGCGGTTGCCAGCTTCGACTGCGGCGATGAACGTGTTGAGCTCGTTGGCATAGGCCTGGCCATAGCGCTCCAAGAAGAAGTTCTGGATGGGGTCCGCCTGATAGCCTGAGGCACTCAGCACTTCGACCGTGGTGTTGTGCACATTCTTGGCATGGATCATACCCTTGGAACCATGCACCTCGATGCGCTGGTCATAGCCATAGGCGGCGCGCCGCGAATTGGTGATGACGGCGATCTTGCCGGACTTGGTCTGCATCTGCACGGCGGCGGTATCAACATCGCCCGCCGCGCCAATCGCCTTGTCAACAAGTGCCGCACCCAGCGCATGCACCACGACGAATTCCTCGCCCATCAGGAAGCGCGCCATATCGAAATCATGAATCATCATGTCGCGGAAAATGCCGCCAGAGCCCTTCACGTATTCCGCCGGTGGCGGGGAAGGATCGCGGCTGATAACGGTCACCATTTCAACCTCGCCGACAGCACCCTTGCGGACGCGGGCTTCCAATTCGGCAAAACTGGGGTCAAAGCGGCGGTTGAAACCAATCATCAGTGTCGACTTGTTTTTTTCCACCACCTTCAAAGTCTCGTGGATGGCAGAGACCGAGAGCGACACGGGCTTTTCACACAAGATGTGCTTTCCCGCGTTGGAGGCGGCCTGGATCTGCTCGGCATGAAATCCGGTGGGCGACCCGATCAACACGGCGTCCACGTCCGTGGCTTTCATGATCTCGTCCACGCTCGCGACCTTGGCACCGTAACTGTTGGCCAGGTCCTCCGCCGCCTTCGGCATGGCATCGGCGACATAGGCAAGCTTCGCCTTGGGGTTTGCCGTGATGGCGCGGGAATGCACTTTGCCGATGCGGCCAGCACCGATGACGCCAAATCTGATCATGTTTCTCTCCGTTGATTTTCAGCTATTTCGCCAGCATTTTCTTGAATGCGGCAAGTTCAGATGGTGCCACAGGCACGATGTGTTCCGGCTCCGGATATGCGCCGGACCGCACCTCGTCCACAAAGGACTTGAAAGCCTCAATGCGGATCTGCTGGATGCGTTCAAATTCTTTCGCCAGGTTCGCATATTGCTTGGCATGGCGCGGCACATGGCCCGCGTTGGTGCCGAGCACGTCGCAACCAAAGAGATACTGGCAATCACCGCCTGTGCCGCCACCCATGGAAACCAGGAACAGGTTGGTGTGCTTGGCAATCTCCGCAGTCACCTCGGCAGGCACCACTTCTATTTCAACGCCAAACGCGCCGACATCTTCGTAGCGCTTGCAGCGCTCAAGCACCTGCATGGCGCTCTCTGCCGTTTTTCCGACCGCCTTGAAGCCGCCGGTCCAGGTGCAGAAATGCGGCACCAGACCCACATGGCCAATGACAGGGATATTGTCCTTGGCAAAACGTTCCACCGTGTCAAAGGCAGCGGCGCAATAGATTGCATCGGCACCGGCGTTCATCATGGCGAAGGCCCAGCGCATGTATTCATCTGTGGTGGGGGGCGCGCTGTAGAGGGCAAGGCCCGGCACGGCAAAGAGGCTCGGCGCCACGTCGCGGAATTGTTTTTGCACCAGCAATTCCGGCGGCACGGAAACCATGTCGATGCCCGCCGCCTCGGCAGCCGCAAGCTCTTCCCAGTTTTCCGTCCGCATCATGGTGTACTGGTATTTGCCCTTGTTGGCACTCACATCAGCGACAGTCGGGCGTTTGCGAGGCATGGGACTATCCCTTCAGAAGTGATTTGAGTTGGATCGCGGGATCAGCAAGGGCGGCAGCGTCCGGTGATGCCTGTTTCGCCATCAGCATTTCGGCAAGTTTGATGTCCCGGGCAATGCCATTGCCGGGTCCGATGCCGCTTGCCCCCATGAGTTGCCCACTTTCGGCGACATGAAAAAGGATCAGGCTTTCCGGCGTCGGCCTGCGCTCAACCGTTTTTGGCCCCAGCTCCGGCATGCCTGCAATCTGAAGCGAAAGGTCGTGCTGGTCTGACCAGAACCACGGTACCGCCATGTGCTTCTTGTTGCCGCCCAGCATGTTTTCAGCCGCCGTTGCCGCCTGTTCCTGGGCGCTGCGCCAGGCTTCAAGGCGCAGGCGGCGGCCATAGGTTTGGTGCAGGAAGGAACAGCAATCACCCGCCGCATAGATATCGGGATCACTGGTGCGCAGCGTTTCATCGCAGGCAATGCCGTTATCGATGGCCAGCCCCGCTGCCTGGGCGAGCCGTGTTTCAGGCACTGCTCCGACGCCCGCAATCACTGTATCAGCAGGCAACACCGTGCCGTTGGCCAGAACGACAGTGCCTTCTCCCAGTGAATTCACTCCCACACCCGTCAGGATGTTGATGCCCGCCGCTTCGTGGCGCGCCCGTACAATGTCGGCAATTCTTTCCGGCACGCCCCGCATGAGTATGCGCGGCTGCGCCTCCACCAGCGTCACATGACAGCCGCGCTGGCTTGCCGCCGCCGCAAGTTCAAGCCCGATGAATCCACCGCCAATGATGACGATCCGCTGGCCTGCCGCGAAACGCTGCTTCAGCACCACCGCATCCTGGAAGTCGCGCAGCGTCAGGGCCTTTTCAGCACCGGGACAATTCAATTGCCTGGGCTTGGCGCCTGTCGCCAGCAGCAATTTGGCATAGGCAACCTGCGATCCGTCGGCGAGACTGATTGTCCGGTTGATGCGGTCAATGCCTGACACAGGCGTGCCAAGGCGCATCTCCGCCTTGAGGGACCTGACAATATCGGTGTCGAGCAGCCATGCCGGGTACGAAACTTCCGGCTCGGTCAAAACGGACTTCGACAGGGGCGGCCTGTCATAGGGCAGCAAGGCCTCCTCACTGACCAGTGTGACCGGTCCGTCATGGTTGTTTGCCCTCAGGTGGATGATGGCGCGCGCGCCTGCCATCCCCCCGCCCACAATCACCATGGCCGCCTGGGTGTCAATCATGTGTCAGGCGATGTCGATGAAGACTTTGCCGCCCTCGACCTTCACAGGATAGGTTTTGATGTTGATGCACACGGGCGCTCCCATGGCCTTGCCGTTTGTATAGTCAAACCGGCCGTTGTGCTTGGGACACTCGATGATATTGTCCATGACCAGGCCGTCCGCGAGATGGACTTTCTCATGGGTGCACAAGCCATCGGTCGCATAATATTTGTCATCCGGCGAGCGATAAATGGCGAAGGTGCGGCCTTGATGGTCGAAGCGCGACACATCTTCATTCGCCACGTCCTCCACCCCCAGCGCGTCAATCCAATTTGCCATCAGTGTGGTCCTTATGCTGCAGCGGCGGGCAAGGCCGGGTTGTTCAGGTCCTGCCGGTACGGCTTGGCGGTGGCGGGAAGCACGGGAATAATGAAATAGTCCTCGCCACGCAATTGCCGCCACCAGGCTGGAAGCATTTCCTTGTAACACGCCCAAACGGATTGCAAGTGGGCAGGCAAATCATGCTTCAATAGTTCATGCAGGCGCGGCAGAGCGTGGTATGGCACCATCGGGAACATGTGATGCTCCACGTGGTAGTTCATGTTCCAATAGATGAAACGCGAGATTGGATTGATCAAAACCGTGCGCGAATTCATGCGGTGGTCCAGCACATTCTCGGCAAGTCCGCCATGCTGCATGAGGCCAGTCATGACGTGATGCCACGCGCCGTAAAGCCGGGGCGTTCCCACAAGCAGTATGGGGAACCAGGAGCCCAGATAAACGGCAAGGGCAATGGTCGCGGCATAAACCACGAACCAGATGCGGGCGGCGAGGATCACCTTTGGCCACTCCATTTCCGGAATGAAGGACTTTTCCTCCGCCGTGATGTGGCCAAAGGCGTTGACCACCATCATCTTCATTGCCTCAATGACATCGAGAATACCGACGAAGGCCAGCCCCACCTTGAAGGCAACTGGTGGACGCATCACGGCGATCTCCGGATCGAGGCCTATAATGATGGTGTCGGTGTGGTGGCGCGTGTGGCTCCAGCGCCAGCGTGTCGGGTTGCGCATGATCATGAAGCAGGCGATGTGATAGACGGCGTCGTTCATCCACGGCGTCTTGAAGGCCGTGCCATGGCTGCACTCGTGCCAACGCGAGTCCGTTGCCGAGCCGTAGAGCACGCCATAAGCGAAAAGGAACGGCAGGCTCCACCACGTCGGCCACATCATCCAGGCCCCGGTCGCAAAAACCACCATGAGGCCAAGCCAGATGATGGTGTCACGGATGGCGGGGGAATTGGACCGCTTCATCAGCTCTTTCAGGTCTTTGCGCGATACCTCGGTGTGATACCACTCCGCAGACTTGAGCCCGGCTGCCACCGCCTGTTCGGCCTCGACGCCAAGCAGGCCATAGTCGCGGGGATGTGCTGCTACAGACATGGAACATTTCCTCTTGCGCCCCCATAAATAGAACCCTTGTTTCACTTTCACAATCAGACTATGAGGATTTCTATCAAGTCACATCAAATTATTGCAGACGAGCGTCGGTGGTCAAACGTCCTACCATTGCAAATCTCGCGGAAGCCGCAGGCGTCAGCGTGGCCACCGTTGATCGCGTCTTGAACCGCCGTTTGCCGGTCACGTCCGATACAGCGCAACGGGTTGTCGCTGCCGCCGAAGCCATTGGCTATCACGCGACAAGCCTCTTGAAACGCCGCCTCCACGAAACCCCACACCGCCGTTTTGGATTTCTCCTGCAAAAACGCGACAATTTTTATCAGGCCTTTGGCCGGGACCTCGTCGCCGCCACCAAGGACTGCAAAGACGTTGAGGGAAAGCCCCATCTGGAATTCATGGATGAGTTGGTGCCCGCCACGATCGCCAGGCGCCTGCTTGACATGGCATCCCGGGTCGATGCCGTCGGCCTTGTGGCCATGGACCACCCACAGGTCAACGAAGCCGTGGACGCCGTTGTTGCATCGGGAAAGCCGGTCTTCACGCTTCTGAGCCCTATCTCCAGCACCTCGTGCGCGGGTCATTTTGGCCTGGATTCACGGAAATGCGGGCGCATTGCCGGCTGGACGATCAACCATCTCGCCAAATCAACAGGCAAAATCGGCATCCTTGTCGGCAGTCACCGCTACATCAACCAGGAAATTTCCGAGATCAGTTTCCGCGCCTACATGCGCGAACAGGCGCCCGGTTTTCAACTCCTGGAGCCCATCATCAACCTTGATGACGAACACATTGCCTATGAAGCGGTGTCCGACATGGTGGCGAGCTACCCAGACCTGGTGGCAGTCTATGTTTCAGGCGGTGGACAGGATGGCTTCATCAGGGCCTTGCGGGAAATATCGGGCCGTCCCCGCCCTGTGGCGGTGTGCAACGAGTTGACCAGCACAACCCGCGCTGCCTTGATCGACGGGACCATCGACCTTGCCCTCGCAACACCAATCCAGAACCTGTCCAAGCGCTTGGTGGACAGCATGGCCCGCGCCTGCATCACCTCAGACCGCCCGCATTCACCGCCCTATCTCGCGCCACCAGATATTTTCATCAGTGAAAACACCTGAGATTCTATCACAGCCACAGCGGCAGCCGGTCTGATATAAAATGATATGAACAGCCCAGTCCTGGGTCAGAATGGGTCAGGTTTGATTGACTCTGCATCACAGTGGAATATTCTGTCTATATCTGCTGGAGAATGCAACAAACGTTCTAAACTGATGTTTTCGTGTCCAGCACTCCGCAACGTGCCACAAGAAGCTCGGGCGGACAGGGGAGGACTGGTTTTTCAGCCTGACGCTGTCTTGCCACGAAGGGACCCAAAAGCACCGCCCCTCCCTGGCTGTGCTTTGGGCTCCATGGTTGCGGATCAAGACTTTTCGTCCCGGCCTACGGGATTTCCGGCAGAACAACGGGTGCCGCCGGACACCCGCACTCAGGAGCCCAAAATGAAAAAACTTCTTCTCGCCGCCTCCATGGCAGCATTGATGTCCTCTTCGGCGATGGCCGCCACCAAGATTGGTGTGTCGATGGCCAAGTTCGACGACAACTTCCTCACGGTTCTGCGCAACGGCATCGAAGCCCAGGCCAAAGGCGTTGACGCCGAAGTCCAGATCGAAGACGCCCAGAACGACGTTGCCAAACAGCTTGACCAGATCAAGAACTTCGCGGCTTCGGGTGTTCAGGCCATCATCGTCAACCCGGTGGACACATCGGCAACCCAGGCCATGTCGGACGCGGCTGCCGCTGCTGGTATCCCGCTGGTTTATGTGAACCGCCTGCCCATCAACATCGACACGCTGCCTGACAACCAGGCTTTCGTGGCCTCCAACGAAGTTGACTCCGGCACCCTGGAAACGATCGAAGTCTGCCGCCTCCTCAAGGAAGCCGGCAAGGCCGAAGCGAACGTCTACGTGATGATGGGCGAACTCTCCAACCAGGCCGCAGTGCAGCGCACCAAGGACATCCATGACGTGATGGCCGATGGTCGCTGCGTGGTGAAGCTCAACATCATCGACGAGCAGACTGCCAACTGGTCGCGCGAAGAGGCAACGAACATGATGACCAACTGGATGTCGTCGGGGAAAGCCTTCGATGCCGTGATCGCCAACAACGACGAAATGGCCATCGGCGCCATCCAGGCCATGAAGGCTGGCGGCGTTGACATGAAGACTATGATCGTGGGCGGCGTTGACGCCACCCAGGACGCGCTTGCCGCCATGGCAGCCGGTGATCTGGACGCAACAGTGTTCCAGAACGCGGCTGGTCAGGGCGCTGGCTCTCTCGATGCCGCAATCAAGTTGGCCAAGGGCGAAGCCGTTGAGCAGAAGGTTTGGATTCCCTTTGAACTCGTGACCCCTGCCAACCTCGCTGACTACATGACGAAAAACTAGGTTCTTCTCCGAACGACACAGGGGAGCGGTCCGCAGGGCCCGCTCCCCTCGCTTGACAGGCCTGCTGGTCCTGCCTGTCGTGCTTCCAAATCGCGGCATTGCGCTGCCTCGCTTTTGTGGCACATATTGCTATATTCGAAGACTTGGAACATGAGGGGACTGTATCTTGGCAAAGTCTGACGTGGGCGTGGGCGGCCTCAAATATGACGCGACCAAGCGATCCTGGCCCAATGAACTCAACGTTTTTTTTGCGCTCATTCTGATTGTTGCGGCGTTCGAAATCCTTGGGCGGTTGATTCATGGCGACAGCTTTCTGCTGGCACCAGAAGGCGCAAAGACATTTTTCAACGAGCAACGGCTGCAAGTCATCATTTTGCAGGTTGCAATTGTCGGCATCATCGCCATCGGCGTGACGCAAGTCATCATATCGGGTGGCATTGACCTCTCGTCGGGTTCCGTTGTCGGCGCGACGGCGATGATCGCCATGTCGTTTGCGCAAGTGGCCGTGGTCAACGGCAACCCCAATCCGAAGGCAATTTTTCCGGAATTGGGCTGGCTGGATCTGCCCGTCATCATTCCCATCATTGTGGGCATCGCCTGCGGTGTGATCGCGGGGTATGTCAACGGTGCCATCATTGCCTACACCCGCATACCGCCCTTCATCGCAACGCTGGGCATGATGGTTTCGGCGCGGGGTTTGTCAAAATGGTGGTCCAAGGGAAATCCAATTTCCTTTCCCACCGAAAGTTTCGCCGAAATCGGCAAGGGCATGAACCCCGTCATCATTTTCATCTTGTTGGCCATCCTGTTCCAGCTCATTCTCACCTACACAAAGTACGGCAAGCACTGCTACGCCATCGGCTCGAATGAAGATGCCTCGCGCACCGTCGGCATCAGGGTCGAAAACCACAAGATTCTTGTCTACACCATTGCTGGTGCCTTGGCCTCCATCGCCGCTCTTGTGCTCAGCTCCAAGAACCTCACGGCCCAGGCCGGGATGGGTGTGATGTATGAGTTGCAGGCCATCGCCATGACCGTCATCGGCGGCGTGTCGCTGTCCGGCGGGCGCGGCTCCATTGTCGGCACGGTGCTGGGTGCCCTGATCTTCGGTGTCATCATCTCCGGTTTCACCTTCATGAAACTCGATGCCTATTACCAGGAGATGGTCATGGGCGTGATCATCGTGTCCGCTGTCGTGCTTGACCAATGGCGCCAGCGCCGCAGCGCATCGAGGAGCTGAATCATGTCAGACGTTGTTCTCAGGACCGAAGGCCTCACCAAACACTACGGCGGTGTCCACGCCCTCGAAAACGCCAACTTCGAACTGCGCCAGGGCGAACATGTCGCCATCATGGGCGACAACGGGGCAGGCAAATCGACTTTCGTGCGCCAGATCACCGGTGTTGAACAACCGACCCGCGGCAAGATCATTTTCCACGGCAAGGAAGTGAGCTTCAAGGGTCCGCTGGACGCCCGCAACGAAGGGATTGAGACGGTCTTTCAAACTCTCGCCCTGGCAGATGACCTTGATGTGCCCTCCAATCTTTTCCTCGGCCGCGAGAAAATCCTCCTCAACCTTGGCCCCTTCTCGATCCTCGACCGCAAGGCCATGCGCGAGGACACGCGCAAGGCGCTGGAACGCACGGCGGTGAAAATCCCCTCGCTCTCCAATACCATTCGCAACATGTCCGGCGGCCAGCGCCAATGCGTTGCGATCGCCCGCACTGCCACCTTTGCTTCCAAGCTCATCATCATGGACGAACCCACCGCAGCCCTTGGTGTGCAGGAAACGGCGCAGGTCGAAAACATTGTGAAGACGCTGAAGGCCAACGGCGAACCGCTGATCCTGATTTCCCACAACATGCGCCAGGTCTTCGATCTCGCCGACCGCATCGTCGTCTTCCGCCGTGGCAGGATCGTCGCCAACCTGCGCAAGCAGGACACCAGCGGCCAGGATATCGTGGCCTATATCACCGGTGCCAAAACCGGCGCAGAATACGCTGACGCGGCCTGACCCGGCAAGTTGCCGGCGACCCGCCTACGCGGATTTCATGTTGCGAAAGCGCCCGTAGAGATTGGGTACCAGTATGGAGGCGATCAGCAAGACGCCGATGACCCCCGTTTGCACATGGCCCGTGATGTTTTGAAGCGCCATGCCATTGCGCAGGTTCAGGACGATCAGAATTGACAACAGAACACCGAGCATGCTGCCCTTGCCTCCAAAAATGGAGATGCCGCCGAGCAGCACCATGGTGATGATGTCCAGTTCGAAGCCAAAGGCTGCGTCACCGCGCACCGAGGCGAGCCTGCCCGCGTAAAGCAGGCCGGCAAGTGCCGAGACAAGACCGGAAGCAAGGAACAAGATGGTTTTGACCTGCGCGATGTTGACGCCGGAATAGCGGGCAACCTCGGCATTGGTGCCAATGACAAAGACATGGCGGCCAAAGCCGGTCCGGTGCAGCACAATTGCGCCAAAACCCAACAGCACAAAAAAAATGACCACCGAGAGCGGAACCGGACCGAGAAATCCGACGCGGCCCAGGGCGTTGAACCATTCCGGAAAGCCGTTCAGGCCGCGGTCCTCGAGCAGCACGCGGGCAAACCCGCGGAAGGCTATCAGCATGGCCAGCGTAACGACAAGCGATGGAATGCCAACCCGCGTGATCAGCAGAGCGTTGATGCCGCCTGCCGCGAGGCCGAGCAGCAGGCACAGCAGGACAGCAATGATCCCGTCCACGCCAGCGTTGACCAGCACGCCGAAAGCGCAGGCCGAAAGCCCCATGACCGAGGCGGCCGAAAGATCAATCTCGCCGTTGATGATGATGAAGGTCATCGCCACGGCAACAATGATCTTTTCGCTCGAAAGCTGAAACAGGTTGATTTGGTTGCCAAGGGTGAGGAATTCGGGCGCCTGTACCACATTGGATACAAGCGTCGCCACGAGGATCAAGAGCAGCAGCCCTTCCCAGCTTTTTGCCCACGTGGTCAATGTGGTCCATGTGGTCCAAGTGTTACTCACCTGCTTCCTCCCTTGAGGCGCCCGAATGACCGCGCCATCAGCGTGTCTGCGATCACTGCCAG
>JANPDD010000282.1:0-4489 GCA_031431295.1 Hyphomicrobiales bacterium
TTGAAGGGCGGCTGGATTCCGGCAAAGGCCAGAATGACAACGCCGACAATCGTGACAACTGCCAGGGGTTTAGACCACACACCGAGGCGGAACGGGCCAAACTCTGTCCAGGTCTTGCCCTCCGCCAGAAGTCCGGCGGCAACCGGCATGGCGTAGGAAATATACAGGAAGAGTGCGCAACCCGCCGCCAGCGCAAACATGAACGGCGCATAGTAGCACGCCGCCGCCGATAGAACCGCCGTCAGCCAGATCGCGTTGACCGGGGTGCGGTGAACGGGATGGACTGTGGAAAGTGCCTTGGATGCCGGCAATCCGCCGTCACGCGCGAAGGCATAGATCATGCGCGACGTCGAGGTCATGCCCGCCAAAGCACAAATGTAATTGGCGACAACGATGCCGATGGCCAGCAGGGCTTTAAGGAACGCCGGCATGGGCAGATTGTTGAACAGGTTGAAGAAAGAGTTGAACCCGTCCTTGGCGGCAGCCGTGGTGTCCGGCATCGCCAATATGAACGATGCAGCGAGGAAGAAGCCGAACAACAATGACCAGAACACCGAGTGCAGCATGCCTTTCGGCACCGCCGTGCGGGCGTTCTTGGTCTCCTCGGAGGTGTGCGCCGAGGCATCAAAGCCGGTGATGGTGTAGAGCGGATAGAGCAAACCGATCAGGAAGGCGACCAGTGCCGTGCGGGGTTCCGGAACCACGCTGCCGCCGATTTCACCGGTATTGTTGACGAAGGTGGTCAGTCGAGAAAGATCAAAGCTGGCACCCCAGATGACCATCGAAAGCGCCAGCAGAACGGCCACCACGAGGATGAGGTAACCAGAGAAGTCCGTCAGCATCGTGGTGGTCTTGATGCCGAAGTGGTTGAACAGGGCTTGTGTGATGGCAAACACAGTGATGAAGGCGCTGGCGTGGACGGCACCCCAGGCGGACGTATCCATGCCGAAGACACCGGTCAAAACCAGATCCTTGAGCAGCAGATAGACGCCGAAATTCACCGAGGCGACCACGAAGATCAGGCCAACCAGGTTAAGCCAGGCGGTGATCCAGCCCCAGCCCTTGCCGCCAAGGATCGAGGACCAGTGATAGAGTCCGCCAGCCGTTGGATAGGCCGAGGCGATTTGCCCGACCGAGGCGGCAACCACCAGCGCAAAACAGCCGCCGATGATCCAGCCGATGGCAACGGAAAAGCCGCCGCCCGCCGAGAAGGCGATGGGGAACGCCGTGATGCCACCGGCAAGAATGCAGATGATAGAGAATGAAATCGCGAAGTTGGAAAATCCGCCCATGCGCCGCGACAGTTCCTGTGCGTAGCCCATGCCGTGCAGGACTTTCTCGTCCTCAGTCAATTGGTGTTTGTCAGCCATATTGGCCTCCCTGCCGCTTCGGGGAGAAGCAGCTTTTGTTGTTTGTGAAAGTGTTGCCCCTTGCCGCGAATTCCCCACTTAAGACTCAGCGCGGCGGAACGGTCCCCTGCGGCTATAGTGAAAGAAAGGGGGCGGGGCGTCAACTCAGGTCGTTGGAAGAATTGCTGCGCTGCAACAGGAGTCGCGCATTTCGTTGCGTGTGTCGCAGGGTCCAGTGTCACATCTGCAAAGACTGGTTATGAAAGGATTGCACAGGTGAGCCATGACCAACAGCAACGAAATCATCAAATCCATTGCCCCCGCTGGCGGCGGCAGGCGGGGAGGAGGACGTGACAGCCGTCGTGCGCTCAGGGCGGCACCGCAAATCTCGCTGCCCACGCTGGTGCGCAACATCCCCACCTATGACATTCTGCCCAGCGAAGCGGTGGAATTGATCCACGACGAGTCCATGAAAATCCTGGAGGAGATTGGCTGCGAATTCCGCGACGACCAGGCCCCCGCCATGTGGAAGGCGGCGGGAGCAGATGTGCAGGGCACACGGGTGCGGATTGACCGCGCTCTTCTCATGCAATTGATTTCCACCGTGCCGCCGGAATTTACCTTGCATGCGCGGAACCCCGAACGCACGGTGAAGGTCGGCGGCAGGAACCAGATTTTCGTTCCCATGTATGGGGCACCCTTCGTGCGTGATCTCGACGGCAAGCGGCGCTATGGTTCTCTCGAAGACCTCAACAACTTCCACAAGCTGGCGCAGATGTTGCCGGCGTTGCATTCGGCCTCATCCATTTGTTGCGAGCCCATGGAAGTGGCCGTACCCAAACGCCACCTGCATATTATCCATTCGGCCCTCATCCATTGCGACAAGCCCTTCATGGGCATCGTCACCTCGAAGGAGCGCGCCGAGGATGTGATGAAAATGGCAGGCATTGTGTTTGGTGACGCCTTCGTCAAAGACAATACGGTGGTGGTGTCGATCACCAACTGCAATTCGCCGTTGGTCTGGGACCAGACCATGCTGGATGCCATGCGCGTCTATGCCAGCCACAACCAGCCGATCATTGCGGCACCCTTTGCACTGTGCGGGGCTTCAACTTCGGCGTCTTCAATTGGTGCCGTGGCGCAAGTCAACGCCGAGGCGCTGGCTGGTGTTGCCTTCACGCAATTGATCCGCAAAGGTGCGCCCGCCATCTATGGACAATTCATGGTGACAGTTGACATGAAAACCGGGGCCCCCATGGGCGGCACGCCGGAAGCGGCCCAGATGATGTTCGTGATGGGGCAATTGGCGCGCAAGTATAACCTTCCCTGGCGCACCAGCGGTTTTCATGTGGGTTCGAAGCTTAACGACGCGCAAGCGGGCTACGAAGCCAACATGCTCATGCATGCCGCCATTCTCTCGGGCGCCAACTACATCTGGCATGTGGCGGGCTGGCTGGAGGCGGGCCTGGCGTGTGGCTATTCCAAATTCGTGACCGATGCCGAGCAACTGGTGGGCTGGTACAAATATGCAGGTGGACTGAAGTTCGATGACTTCAAGGAGGCCATGGCGGCGGTCCGTGAAGTGGGCCCGGCCGGGCATTTCCTCGGCACTGCCCACACGCTTGAGCATTTTGAAAAAGCCTTCTTCATGCCCACCGTCATGGATTTCAATTCCTTCGAGCAATGGTCGGCGGAAGGGGCCAAGGACCACGACACAAGGGGCCGTGACAAGGCGAGGGCAATGCTGGCGGCTTACGAAAAGCCCGCCATGGATGAAGGCGTGGCTGAGGGCTTGCGAGAGTTTATCGCCAAGCGGGAACGGGAATTGCCCAACAGCGTGAGTTGACTGCCACAATCCCGCCAACACTCTGCGCTCAAAAACGCGCCTCATGGACAGGCGGGGATTCTTGTTGGGGGTTGTGCAGGCGGCGGTTTTGCCAGGGCCTGCCTTTGCGGCAACCAGGAAAAAGAAGCGCATCATTTATGGCGGTGCGGAGTTTGTTGAATTCCCGACGCCGGAAAAGCGCGGCACGGTGATCGTCAACACCCACGAACGCGCACTCTACCATGTCATCGATCGCGAAACCGCCATTCGCTACGGCGTCGCCGTGGGCAAGGAAGGTTTCGACTGGGCAGGCATTGCCAAAATTGGCCGCAAAGTGGAATGGCCGCGCTGGACCCCTCCCAAAAATATGATCGCCCGCAAACCGGAATTGCGGAAATGGCGCAATGGCATGCCCGGCGGCCCGGAAAATCCTCTCGGTGCGCGCGCCCTTTATCTTTTTGCCAATGGCCGCGACACCCTGTTTCGCATCCACGGCACCAATGAGCCCTGGAGCATTGGCACCGCAGCCTCATCCGGTTGCATCCGCATGCTCAACGAGGAGGTGGCGGACCTCTATGACAATGTGCGGATCGGCACCAAGGTGATTGTGTTGTAAAGCGCTGATTCGCTTTGCTATAAGCCTGAGTCTGCCGAGCCGGACACTTGGCATAGCCATGGAACGATCAATGCAACGAAGACATTTTCTATCCGCACTCATCTCGGCAGCCGCAACATTGGCCATTGGCGCCGGCGCAGCAGAGGCTGATCACGCCTTTCTCTTTGGCTCGCACAGCAATCCGAAAAAGAAGCGCCTTGCCAATGGCGGCATTTTCAAGCGCCGCACCCGCCTTGCCGCCAAGCTGGCCTACAAGGGTCGCCAGCAGGTGACATACTTCACCGCCGAAAAGCCCGGGACCATCATCATCAAGACGAGAGAGCGTGCACTTTACTACGTCCTGGGTGGAACCAGGGCCATGCGCTATGGCGTGGCGGTGGGCAAGGAAGGTTTTTCATGGTCCGGCACGGCACGCGTGGGCATGAAGGCCGTGAACCCTCGTTGGACACCTCCTCAGGAGATGATTGAGCGCACCCCAAAATATGCGCAATGGGCCGACGGCATGCCCGGCGGCATACCGGAAAACCCGCTCGGCGTGCGCGCCATTTATCTTTTCAACAGGGCAGGCGACACGGGCTTCCGCATCCATGGCACCAACGCGCCCTCATCCATCGGCACCGCCGCCTCGTCGGGTTGCATTCGCATGTTGAACCACGAAGTGATCGAACTCTACGGCAAGGTGCGCATCGGCGCGAAGGT
>JANPDD010000283.1:0-49464 GCA_031431295.1 Hyphomicrobiales bacterium
ACAGCATCTCGGGCGCAATCGAGGGCCGTCCCGTTCCCGCATACAACGCCTCAAGGCGGTCATTCATCCGGCCAAGCACGTCATCGACAAGCTGGCGGATCGGGCGCAGCGGATGATCATCCGGTATCCGTTTCTCAAGCCTCACGTAGCTGAATAAACCATCAAACTGATCATCGCGTCCGCGCATCGCAAATCACTCCTGCTGGATCAGCAACAGTGAATCACATATCATCCCAAAATCGAAGCGTTTTTCAACAACCTGCTAAACTATTGTTATGGTTTTGGGGTCCCAGGTCTTGGGTTCCGGATACTGCGGGTTCATCTCTTCCAATGTCTCGCGCACAATGCGCCCGATCACCGCATTCCTGACCCAGTTGCGGTCACCCGGGACCACGTGCCAGGGGGCATGATCAGTTGTACAGCGGTTCATGGCGATCTCATAGGCGTCGGCAAACTTCTCCCACAACGCCCTGTCTTCCAGGTCGCCAGGATTGAATTTCCAGCGCTTGGCTGGATCTTCCACCCGCTCCTTCAAGCGTTCTGTCTGCTCTTCCTTTGATATGTGCAGCATGAATTTGAGGATGCGCGTGCCATTGTCACCCAACACCTTTTCAAAAGCGTTGATCTCCGCATAGCGCCGTTCAACGGCCTCGGGTGCTGCGTATCCCCTGACCTTCACCACCAGCACATCTTCATAATGCGAGCGGTTGAAAATGCCAATCATGCCGCGTGCCGGGGTGGCCTTGTGCACCCGCCACAGATAGTCATGCGACAACTCCTCCACAGACGGCGCCTTGAACGGATGCACCGTCACACCAATGGGCCCGCAGGTGTTGAACACAGCCCGCACGGTGCCGTCCTTGCCGGAACAGTCAATGCCCTGCAGAACCACCAGCAGCGCCCGCTTGCCCTCGGCAAACAACCTGTCCTGCAGGGCATCAATGGCGGCTGCATCGTCGGCAGTCTGTGCCTTGGCGCCCTCCTTGTCCTTGAAGGGGGCACTTGCCTTGGGATCGACGGAGGAGAGCTTGAAGCCCTTGCCTTGTTTTACGCGGAACATCTCTGCTATCGGTCTTGCCATGATCACACCTTTCGCACCCGATCGTGTTGCAACCGGCGCTTGATTGCAAGTCTCCCTTGCGGCAGCCTCGCCCTTCAGAAAATCTTACGGAACCCCCGAAACCTCTGGAACCCCCGAAACCTCTGGAACCCCCTGGGACCCCTTGTGGACAATCACCCTTCGAACAAACCGCAAATGAAAAACGCGGCCTATCGCCTGCCCGCCATGGATATTGATTTCCTGCTGGGGGATTCAACCCGCGGCATCCGCTTCCAGATGGAATATCAGAAGGCGGAAGAAAGCCTCAGGGCCTGGGGAGTTGAATCGACCATCGTTGTCTTCGGCTCCGCCCGCGTCAAACCCGGTGCCGCTGATGGCTGGTATGACGGGGCGCGTGAATTCGCGCGCCTGTCCTCGCTTGAAGGGGGTGCCAAGCATGCGCGAAAACCATTGTTCAATGTCATCGCCACCGGTGGCGGCCCAGGCATCATGGAGGCTGCCAACCGTGGTGCCCATGACGCAGGGGCCCCCTCCATTGGCTACAACATCACGCTCCCCCTGGAACAGGAGCCCAATGCCTATTCAACGCCGGACCTCACCTTCCGCTTTCACTATTTCGCCATGCGCAAGATGCACTTCGCCATGCGGGCGGCAGCACTGGTTGTGTTTCCCGGCGGCTTTGGCACCATGGATGAGCTTTTCGAGCTTTTGACATTGCGCCAGACCGGCAAGATGACGAAGCCCCTGCCTGTCATTCTCTTTGACTCGAAATTCTGGAAGACCACGATCAATTTCGGCAATTTCGCCGAGACGGGACTCATCAGCCAGGATGATCTCGAGCTTTTCAGTTTTGCCGACACCCCTGAACAGGCCTGGCACGAGTTGCAGCGCTGCGGCCTTCCCATTCCGAAAGAATAATCATGGTAAAACTCAGTTTTCACGGGGCGACCCGCACGGTCACCGGTTCCAACTACCTTTTGCAAACTGAAACGGCAAAAGTGCTGATCGACTGCGGCATGTTCCAGGGTGCGCGCACCATCACCGAACTGAACTACCGCCCTTTTCCCTATGACCCGAATTCGATTTCAGCCCTGGTGCTGACGCATGCGCATATTGACCACACGGGCCTTGTGCCCAAGCTCACCAAGAACGGCTTCGCGGGCAAGATCCACGCAACGGCGGCAACGCGGGACCTGTGCGGCATCATGCTGCCGGATTCAGGCTTCATCCAGGAAATGGAAGTCAGGAAACTGAACGAGCGCAACGTCAAACGCGGCCGCGCGGAAGTTGAGCCGATCTATGCCCTGGAAGACGCCATGGCGGCCCTGCAGCAATTCAAGCCTGAAGCCATGGAAACCTGGTTTGAACCAGTCCCAGGCATGCGCATGCGCTATTGGAACGCAGGCCATCTCTTGGGCGCAGGCTCCATTGAAGTGGAAGTTTCCGAGCAGGGCAAGACGCCGCTCAGGCTCCTGTTCTCCGGCGACATTGGACCCGACAACAAGCTGCTCGAGCACGACCCGGAGGCACCGGCAAATTGGGATTATGTGATTTGTGAATCAACCTATGGCGGGCGTGACCGCTTTGAGCGCACGCCGGAAAAGCGCCGTGCCCTGTTGGCAAAGGAACTGAACGATGCGGCCACACGCGGCGGCGTGATGTTGATCCCCTCCTTCGCGGTGGAGCGCACCCAGGAGGTGGTGACGGACATTGTCGCGGTCATGGAACAGGGCCTTGCGCCGAAGACCAATATCTTCATCGACTCACCGCTCGCCAACAAGGCGACCGCCGTTTTCCGCAAACACGCCCCCGACATTGCCAATGGCGATGAACTGGCCCGTGCCTTCGCCTCGCCATTCGTCAAGTCAACCGAAAGCGTGGATGACTCCAAGGCCCTTAACCGCTTCACCGGCTTTCACATTGTCATTTCAGCTTCCGGCATGGCCGAGGCAGGCCGCATCCGCCATCACCTGCGCAACCGCCTGTGGCAGCGTTCAACGACCGTGTTGCTGGTCGGTTTTCAGGCCAAGGGCTCGCTGGGCTCCCTGCTCGAGGAAGGCGCAAAGCGCGTCACCATCATGGGGGACGAGGTTGTGGTTGCCGCCACCATCCGCAGGCTCGATGACTATTCAGGCCATGCCGACGGCCCGGAACTGGTGCAATGGCTGAAGGAACGCCTGCCGGTGCGCAAATCGATCTTCCTCACGCACGGCGAGGAAGAAGGCCAGGTCGCGCTTGCAAGCGACATCCGCGGCATGGTGGCTGATGACTGCATCATCCGACCGAGGCTCGATGACGTGTATGACCTGTCAGGCCCGGCTTGCGCCCTTCTCGAATCCGAAACCAGGCCACGCATGGACCCCGAAGCGGTTGCCAAGCCGGACTGGAACAATGACCTGCAATCCCTCATTCTGGATATCGGTGAACAGGTGAAAGGTGCTGCTGATGGCAAGTCGAAGGCCGCGATCGTGCACACATTGCGGCGCGCCCTTGCTTCCGGATCAACAGCCGAAACAAGTGCTGAAGCCACAGATCAGTCGTAACGGGCGGTGGAAAACACCGCTCCTGAAGGCAGGGTTTGGAATATCTGTTCCATTTTCATTGAGACGGCGCGGAACTTGTGGTTTGCTGCGGCCCATGACCAAGTCAAACCAGCCCCGGGATTTTGCCGGCTTGCGCAACCTGATCGTGGCGCGGGCCCAGGATCTGCCGCGTCGCTTGACCCAAGTTGCAACCTATGCGCTGCAAAACCCGGATGAAATCGCCTTGGGCACCGTTGCCTCCATTGCCCAGCAGGCTGACGTGCAGCCCTCGGCACTCGTGCGCTTTTCGCAAAGTCTGGGCTACCAGGGTTTCAGCGAGTTGCAGGAAGTGTTTCGCTCCCGCCTGCGTGACCGGGTGCTCAATTATGACGAGCGGCTGGCACAACTGCGCGGCCACAGCCAGATTGTCGGCACCTCGGCGCTGGTTTTTGACGGTTTTACCGAAGCCGCCCAAAAATCCATTGCCAGCCTGCGCGAAAAGCTCGACCCGCAACAGCTTGAGAGGGCGGTAGAGCTGCTTGCTGGCGCCGAAACAATCTATCTCATTGGCCTGCGTCGCTCCTTTCCCATTTCCAGTTACATGGCCTATGCCTTCGGCAAGCTCGGCGTGCGCAATGTGCTGGTTGACGCCACGGGTGGCCTCGCTGCCGAAGTTGCCAGTTTTGCCAGCCACAAGGATGCGGGCCTCGCGATCAGTTTCACGCCCTATGCCAGTGAAACCGTGGCCTTGGCCCAGCAACTGGCACAACGTGAGGTGCCGGTTGTGGCCATCACGGATTCCCCGTTTTCGCCGCTGGTCCCCATCGCCCGTCTCTGGTTCGAGGTGCAGGAGTCCAATTTTGAAGGGTTTCGCTCCATGGCGGCCACACTCTCTCTTGCCATGACCCTGACGGTCGCCGTGGCGGAACGCGCCCGCAAAGGCTGACGACGAAATCTGATGTCAAAAGAGATTTAGAATAAACATTCCATATTGACATGAGTTTGGAATTGTTGTTTCAATAACCTGCCTGCAACGATTGAGAGGAGACAGCCATGGGGACCGGGTCCGGCACGGCCGCGGCACTTGATGTGATCACCATGGGACGCTGTTCCGTTGACCTTTATGGCCAGCAGATCGGCTCGCGCCTGGAAGACATCACGTCCTTTGCCAAATCCGTCGGCGGTTCTCCCTCCAATATCGCCATCGGTACAGCCAGGCTCGGCCTGCGTTCGGGCCTCATCACACGGGTGGGCGACGAGCAGATGGGCCGGTTTGTGCGCGAGCAGATGACCCGCGAGGGTGTTGAAACCCGGGGCATTGCCACCGATCCCGAGCGTCTGACCGCGCTCGTGCTGCTGGCCGTCGAGAGCGACACGTCATTCCCGCTCATTTTTTACCGGGACAATTGCGCCGACAGCGCGCTCAGCGTGGATGATGTGGATGAGGACTATGTCCGCTCCGCCAAGGCCCTGCTGGTCACGGGCACGCATTTTGCCCGCGCCAACACCGATGCGGCCCAGCGCAAGGCCATGGCATTGGCCAAAAAACACGGCCGTCGCATTGCCATCGACATTGACTACCGGCCCAATCTCTGGGGCCTTGCGGGCCATGCGGCGGGCGAGGAGCGCTACATCAAGTCCGAGAAAGTGTCGCAACACCTGCAAACGATTCTCCCTGACTGTGACCTGATCGTGGGGACGGAAGAAGAAGTGCACATCGCTGGCGGCAGCGAAGTGACTTTGGAGGCCTTGCGCACGATCAGGTCAATTTCTTCAGGCGTCATCGCCCTGAAACGTGGCCCCATGGGCTGCATTGTCTATCCGGGTGAAATCCCCACGCGCTTTGAGGACGGCATTATCGGCAAGGGCTTCCCCATCGAGGTCTATAATGTGCTGGGAGCGGGCGATGCCTTCATGTCGGGCTTTCTCAGGGGCTGGCTCAGGGACGAACCCCATGAAACGAGCGCAACCTGGGCCAATGCCTGTGGGGCCTTTGCAGTCTCGCGTCTGCTCTGTTCGCCGGAATACGTGACTTGGGAGGAACTTCAGTATTTCCTCTCCCATGGCTCGACACATAAGGCCCTGCGCAAGGATGAAGCACTCAACCACTTGCACTGGGCAACCACCCGCCGCAAGCACTGGCCAAGACTTCTGGCCTTGGCCATCGACCATCGCAGGCAACTGGAAGACATGGCGGATGCGACAGGTGCCTCCCGGAACAGGATTGCACCCTTCAAGCGCCTCGCCATGCAAGCCATTGCCAAAGTCGCCGATGGCAAACCGGGCTTTGGCACACTGCTGGATGACACTTATGGCCACGAGGCCATGTTTGATGCAGCCAAGCACGGCCTCTGGGTGGGCCGCCCGCTGGAATTGCCAGGCTCACGGCCGCTCCGTTTTGAATTCAGCCAGGACGTGGGCGCGCGCCTTGTCGATTGGCCCGTTGACCACTGCATCAAGTGCCTTGCCTTTTACCACCCCGATGACCCCCCGGCACTGCGCGAAGAACAGCAGCAGAAATACCGCACCCTGTATGAGGCCGCCCGAAAAGTTGGCCGCGACCTGTTGATTGAAATCATTGCCTCAAAGCATGGCCCCATGGACCGTCACACGGCGGCCCGTGCCATGGCGGAGATCTATGCCCTTGGCATCAAGCCGGACTGGTGGAAACTTGAGCCTCAGGCTGACCCCGCCGCCTGGGATGAAATCGGCAAGGTGATTGATGCCCATGACCCCCACTGCCGCGGCATTGTGCTTCTCGGTCTTGATGCCCCGGAGGAAGACCTGGCCAAGGGTTTTGCCGCCGTTGCGGGCAAGCACCACGTCAAGGGTTTTGCCGTCGGCCGCACCATTTTCAGTGAAGCGGCACAGGGGTGGCTTCCGGGCAGGATCAGTGATGAAAAAGCCGTTGCCCTGATGGCGGAGCGCTTTGGAAATCTGGTAAGATTGTGGGATGCGGCGCAGGGTGCCTGAGTAGAGCGCCCAACCCGTTGCAAGGAGTACTCCATGACGAAGACAATACGCTTGACGGCGGCGCAGGCGCTGGTGAAGTTCATGACCCGCCAGATGACCCTGGTGGATGGCAAGAAACTGCCGGTCTTTGCCGGCGTTTGGGCCATTTTCGGCCATGGCAATGTGGCGGGCATTGGCGAGGCGTTGTTTGCCCATCGCAAGGAACTGCCGACCTACCGCGCCCATAATGAGCAATCCATGGCCCATGCGGCAACCGCCTTTGCCAAGGCCACAAACCGCAGGCGCATGATGGCGGCAACCTCATCCATCGGCCCAGGGGCGCTCAACATGGTGACCGCTGCGGCCGTGGCCCATGTCAATCGCATTCCCCTGTTGCTGCTGCCGGGCGATGTCTTCGCCACGCGCTTTCCTGACCCGGTCCTGCAGCAGATCGAGGACTTCAACGACGGCACTGTCTCCGTCACCGACTGTTTCAAGCCCGTGTCGCGCTACTTTGACCGCATCATGCGACCGGAACAGCTCATTCCGGCGCTGAACCGCGCCATGGTGGTGTTGACCGATCCGGCGGACTGTGGCCCGGTGACGCTTGCCATGTGTCAGGATACGCAAGCAGAGGCGTTCGACTATCCGGAGGATTTTTTCGAGGAGAAGGTGTGGTCAACCCGCCGCCCCCGCCCCGACGAGGACGAACTGGCAGGGGCCATCAAGGCGCTGAAGTCCGCCCGCAAACCCGTGATCATCGCCGGCGGCGGCGTGTTGTATTCGGAAGCCTCGGCAACGCTCAGGAATTTCGCCGGCACCCACGGCATTCCTGTTGTCGAAACCCAGGCCGGAAAATCTTCTCTTCCGTATACTGATGAACTGAACATGGGGGCCGTGGGTGTCACCGGCACGGGTGCCTCCAACGCGGTCTGTGAGCAGGCTGATGTCATCCTTGCTGTCGGCACGCGCCTGCAGGATTTCACCACGGCGTCATGGTCTCTCTTCAAGGAAAAGGGGCGCAGGATCATTGGGCTCAACACCCAGAGTTTTGACGCCACCAAGCATCGCGCCCTGTCCCTCGTGGCCGATGCCCGCGTGGGCCTCGAGGAACTATCGGTCAATCTCGGCAAGTGGCGGGCACCGCCTCAATGGACCGCAAAGGCAAAGGCCGAACGCAGCAAGTGGATTGCCGTTGCCGCGAAATACACCAAACCCTCCAACGCCGAAAAGCCGTCGGATTCCCAGGTCATCGGTGCCGTGCAGCGCACCCTCGGCCGAGACGTCACGGTGCTCTGCGCCGGTGGCTCAATGCCCGGTGAGCTGCACAAGCTCTGGGAGGCAAGCTACCCCGGCTCCTACCACATGGAATACGGCTTCTCCTGCATGGGCTATGAAATTGCAGGCGGTATTGGTGTGAAACTCGCCCACCCGGAACGCGACGTCGTGGTCTGGACCGGCGATGGCACCTACATGATGGCCAATTCGGAACTGGCCACTGCCGTGATGATGGGAATCAAGTTGACGCTGGTCGTCACTGACAACCGCGGCTTTGGCTGCATCAACCGTTTGCAGCATGCAGCGGGCGGCGAGCGCTTCAACAACCTCTTCGACTACAACACCGTTGGCGGGGCCAGTCACGCCATCGACTTTGTCAAGCACACGCAAAGCATGGGGGCGGACGCCATCAAGGTCTCATCGCTCGCCGATCTGGAAAGCGCCTTGAAAAAATCCCGTGCCAGCACCAAGACCACCGCCATCATCATCGACACGGACCCCATGATCACCACAGATGCGGGTGGCGCTTGGTGGCAGGTGGGCATTCCCGAAGTGTCGACCCGCCGTCAGGTGCGCGCCGCCCACAAGGCGTGGGCGAAAGGCGGCAAATTGCAACGCATTGGAAGCTGAACCATGGCAAAACTTCTCGTCAAACCGAAAAAAGGCGCAGGCAAAGTCATCTCCGTCACACCCGCCTCGGCGAAGTGGAAATATGTGGGCCATGACGTGTGGAGGCTGGCGCCCGGCAAGATTGCCAAGGGCCTGGAGGCCAAGCGCGAGACCTGCATTGTCTTTGTCTCAGGCAAGGGCGAGGTCAAGGTCAATGGCGAAAGCCTCGGCATCATCGGCGAACGATCAAGCCCCTTCGCGGGCAAGCCCTGGTCTGTCTTTGTGCCGCCAAAATCAAAATGGCAGGTGACAGCCGAAACCGACTGCGTGATCAACACCTGCACAGCACCCGCCAAGGGCGGCACGGACGCCTTTGTCATTTCACCTGAAACGCTCTCGATCGAGACACGGGGCTCCGGCTCCAACACGCGCTATGTCTGCAACATCCTGCCGGAGCAGGACAAGCGCGCCGAAAGCCTGCTGGTCGTTGAAGTCATCACCCCCAATGGCTGCACCTCGTCTTACCCCTCCCACAAGCACGACAAAAACAACCTGCCCCATGAATCGCTGCTGGAGGAAACCTACTATCACCGCCTCAACCCGCCCCAAGGCTTCGCCTTCCAACGAGTCTATACCGACGACCGCAAACTCGACGAAGCCATGGCGGTGGAGGACGGCAACATTGTCATGGTGCCAAAAGGCTATCACCCCTGCGCCACCATCCACGGCTATGACCTTTATTATCTCAACGTCATGGCAGGTCCGGTGCGGACGTGGAAATTCCACAACGCCAAGGAGCATGAGTGGCTGCTGAAAAAGTAAAGCTCCCTCACCAGGCAAAGTCCTTGCCGAGATAGTCGGGCAAGCGATGCAGGTCAGACTCAACAACACCGGCTGAAACTCCCTGCTGCACCAGCAACGTGGCAAGCCCGGCGTTGCGCCCGCCCGCCACGTCATGCTCGGCGCTGTCGCCGATGCACAGCACGCGTCGTGGATTTTTCAGGAGCTTGAGTGCAGCATCATAAATGCCGCGATAGGGCTTGCCGATCCAAGTCACCGCCCCACCCATGTCTTCATAGATGGCGGCAATGGCACCCGGTGCCGGTTGCAGGCCCTGGGCCGTGAGCATCAGCCGGTCCGGGTTGCAGCACAGGCACGGCAGGGACAGTTTTGCAAACATCCGGCGATAATCTTCAAGCGTTGTTTCCGGCGCGTTCGATCCGAGGATCAGCATCACCTCCGCATCCTGGGGATCAGCAACGAAACGCACGGGATCAAAGCCATACTCCTCGCCGCGCCTGCCAATGACGAAAGCAGTTTTCACAGCCTGTGACTGGGTCAGTGACTGGAACGCCACTTCCCCGGAACTGATGCAATCCACGAACTGCGCGCGCGGCACGCCCAATTGCACAAGGCGCGCCACATTGGCCACCGCGCGCTTGCCGGAATTGGTGACGATCACCACCGGAATGGCGAGATCATGGAGCCGTGACAGAACCTCTGCCGCACCGGGATAAAGTTTTCGCCCGTCATGGATCACGCCGAACTGGTCAATGATCATTGCGTCAAAATCCGCCGCGATCTCGGAAAGCCCCGCAATCCTACGCATGATGCCCCATCCCCGCCCAGGCCAGCCGTGCCACACCCATGGCGGCATGGGGGCTCGCCGCCGGCAAGGCCGGAACGCCAAGTTTCTTGAGGCGGATTGCCGTCCAAGCCGCGTTAACGGCTCCGCCACCCACCGTGCGGATGCTGCGCAGGGGGCTTGTCCCCAGTTCGGCCAGCCGCCGATAGGCCAAGGCCTCAATTTCCGCGATGCCTTCGAGCAGGCCGTGCAGAAAAACATGGTCCTCACCGGGCCTCGGGGTCACCCGCGAGACCTGGTTCGGATCATTGACGGGAAATCGCTCACCGACCTCGGGCAACGGATAATAGTCGAGCCCGGTTTCACGCGCCGGATCGATCAGTGCCGACAGCCGTGAAATCGCCTCGGCCGGAAAATGCCGGGCCAATGCGGCACCCCCGGAATTGGAAGCGCCCCCTGCAAGCCACGTCTCACCGATGCGGTGGCTGTAGATGCCAAAGCGGGGCGCAAAGACCGGTGTCGCCGAAAGGAGTTTCAGCGTCATTGTCGTGCCAAGCGACGTCACCCCGTCGCCGGGGGTGGCGGCCCCGCTGGCAAGGAAGGCAGCACAGCCATCCGTCGTTCCTGCCACCACCGCCACATCCGGCGTGAGGCCAAACACATGGGCCACGGTGGGCAATATTGTGCCAACCCGCGTGCCTGCCGGAACCACATGGGGAAAGCGCCCAACATCAAATCCGCAGTCGCCGATCCACGCTGGCCATTGCCTCTGCAGCGGATCATAGCCCGACTTGAGGGCGTTGTTTTCGTCGGTGACGTCAAACCGGCCGCACAACTGTCCCATCAGCCAGTCCGCCTGGTGGACGACACGCGCCGAACCCATGGCAAGCGCCCGCGCCAAGGGTGAGGTGCTGCCACGGGCTGCCGTTTCAGCAGGCGCTGCGGCTTCAACCTGCTGCACAAGCTGTGGCGGCGCCACATCATTGTACATGGAGCCAAGGCCAACAGGTTCGCCCATATCCGTGACCGGAACAAGTGTGCCGGACGTGCCGTCAATGGCGATGGCAAGAATCCGCAAGCCCGGCAAACCATGAAAGTCGAGCCTGGCCATGGCTTGCCCAAGGGTCCGCCACCAGATGGCGGGGTCCTGCCGGGCTCTTCCACTCTGCGTTGGGGCGTGCGCCATGGCACTCTCAGCCATCGCCAGCAACGCCCCGTCACGGCCCCGCGCCGCAATGCGCACACCCGAAGTTCCGACATCTATGCCGAGTGCGGCCTCTATCACTTTTCGGCCTTGGGGCCTGTCTTGGGGCCTGTCTTGGGGCCTGTCTTGGGGCCTGTCTTGGGGCCTGTCTTCAGCGTAGCAAGCTGGGTTGCCGTCACCTCATCCGTCACCAGTGCGTTGGCATAGCCCGCCCGCAGCGCCCCGTGAATGACCTCGACCTTTGACTTTCCGCCAGACACAAGGATGGATTTGTCGACGTTCTTCAAATGTATGGGAGACAGGCCCACGGCCCTTGTGTTCAACGGGTGGTCTACCAGTTCCCCGTCAAAATTGATCCAGTGCGAACACACATCACCCACCGCACCCGCTTCCTTCAGGTCTGCCATTTCATGGCGCGAAATCAGGTTGAGGGCCATCATGGTGCTTGCGTTGGTGAGGTCACCAACCGAGAGAAAGGCAAGGTCCACGGCGCGCCCGCGTTCAAACACGTCGCGCAGCATGGGCTGGTTCATCAGCATGTCACGTGCGCTTGCCGTGTCGGTATAGGCGGGGCCTGCAAAATAGTAACACTGTCCCCCGATGATGTCGGCAAGATGCGAGGCTGTTTCGTGGGGGTTGACGGCGGAGGATTGCGTCAGCCCGCCAATGAGTGAAACGACTGACAATTTGCGGCAGGAACGGCGGGCCACCGAGGCCAGCGAATGGCGCAACGTCCGCCCCCAGCCCACGCCAACCGACATGGTGTCATGCAGGTGCTGCGACAGGTAATGCCCTGCCGCCGCCGCGATGACGGCGCGCAATTGTGCGGCCTCGCCTGGTGCAGGCACGACAACGGCATCCTTCAGTCCGTAGCATTGCACCAGTGCCTGCTCCAGCGCCACGCAATTGGCCAGCCTGCCGGTCACGTTGACCTGCACCAGACCCTGTTCGCGGGCATAGGCCAGAAGCCTGTTGACGCGAAGCCGCGTCAGGCCAAGTTTTTTGCCGATCTGGGCTTGGGTGAAGTCGCCAATAAAATAGAGCCAGGCAGCGCGTGTTGCCAACTGTTCCTCAGGATCGGCCAGCGGCGAGAGCTGGACACTGACCGCCTGCTCGGCTTCAATGGCGCGCGAAATGCGGTTCATGTTGGAACTATCCGTCGCGGTGGAACCTGTGCCAGGGCGGCACGAAGGCCTGATCCTCGACGAGGCTTGCCAGCAGCGCGAGGGTGAGCGGCACGGCGGAGGCCGCAACCTTTCCCGCCGCAACCATGGCACGAATGGACGCCGCGACGCTGCGCCCCAGTTCAGCACCCTCAACTGTGTCGTCCTTCATGGGGCCTGCCCTGGCGCCGGAATAGCTGAGGCCGCGCCCCATGTGATGGCCCAGTCTTGAATTCCGCCCGGCCTGGCAGGTGACATAGAGATCGCCGGTTCCCGGCATTCCCCACACGCTTTCGGCGTTGCCGCCCAGGGTTTTCACCAGCACCAACATTTCGCGCACTGCCTGGTCGAACAATATGGCGGCGGCATTGTTGTTGCGTGTCCTGTTTTCAGCCTCAGGCAAAGTTTCGAGATGGCCATGGGCCCAGCCCACGGCAATGGCAAAGAAGTTCTTGAAGGCGGCACAGGTCTCCGCTCCCACCACGTCGAAGGAGGGGCGGGGGTGATAATAGCCGGTCTCAAGTTTTGCACAGATGTCGGCGGCAAAGCCCGGATCACGCGACACAACAACAACGCCCGTCTGCCGCCTGACGGCCAGTTCGCCGGCAATGCACGGCCCCGCAACCGCCGCCACCGGTGTGCGAAATCCCAGGCGCTTCTCCAATTGCTCAGCCACCATGTCGGGAAACGCCGCAAGCCCTGTGGCAAGCGGCACCATGCCCTTGGTGATCATCAGGATGGGAACGGGGCGCTTGAGCACGCCCGCGAGCTTGTCGATCGCCCATTCCACGCCAGCCGATGAAACGCCCACAAGGATCAGGTCGGTGTCATCGCCCAGGGCTTGCGCAAATTGCCCGTGCTGAAAACCGCGCACACCCTCCGGCAGCATCACATTGAGCTTCGGGTGGCGTCCGCTCGCCTGCACGCTGGCGATGATCGCGACGTCAAGGTGGGTGCCCACAAGGCGCACCGCCATGCCACGATCAGAGAATGGCAGCGCCATGGCGGACCCCATGACGCCCGCACCAAGAATTGTGACCGTCTTCACCGGATTGCCCTGCCGCTGGCGGCATCAAAGACATGGACCTTGTCAAGGCGCGGCGCAAATTCAATGGCGCCGCCACGCTTCAAGTCCAGGCGCTCGCGCAGAACCGCACAAATTTCATCGGACCCTACTTCGGCATAGACGTGGATTTCCGGACCCGTGGGCTCGATCACATTGAGCTTGGCGGCCATGCCCTTGCCAACTTCAAGGTGCTCAGGCCTGATGCCATAAACCACTTTTTGCCCGCTTGCCGCCTTGTGCTTCTTGGGCAGGGGCAGTTTCACCCCACCTGCCGTCTCCACATGATTGGCCCGCACCACACCCTTCAAAAGGTTCATGGCGGGCGAGCCGATGAATTCGGCGACGAACAGGTTGTCAGGCCGGTCGTAAACATCAAGCGGCGAGCCCTGCTGCTCAATCACGCCATCCCTCAGGATCACGATGCGATCGGCCATGGTCATGGCTTCGATCTGGTCATGGGTCACATAAACGGTGGTGGTGTTGAGCTTCGCGTGCAATTCCTTGATTTCGGTGCGCATCTGCACGCGAAGTTTTGCGTCGAGGTTGGACAGCGGCTCATCGAACAGAAACACCGCCGGATTGCGCACGATAGCACGGCCCATGGCCACGCGCTGGCGCTGCCCGCCCGAGAGCTCGCGGGGGTAGCGCGCAAGATAGGGTTCGAGGTTGAGGATTCTTGCGGCCCAAGCCACTTTCTCGTCGATTTCAGCCTTGGGGCGTTTGGCCAGCAACATGGAAAAACTCATGTTGTCGCGCACATTCATGTGGGCATAGAGCGCATAGTTCTGGAACACCATGGCAATGTCCCGGTCCTTGGGGTGAACCTCATTGACACGTCTGCCACCGATTTCAATGTCGCCGGAACTGATGCTCTCAAGCCCCGCGATGGCCCGCAGCAAGGTTGATTTGCCGCAGCCCGAGGGGCCGAGCAGCACCACGAAGGAACCATCTTCGATTTCAAGGTCAACACCGTGGATAACCTGGACGGCGCCATAGCTCTTGCGGATGTTGTGGAGATTGACTGATGCCATATTTTGCGTCCCTATCGCGGAATATCATTCAGGAATTGATCGAGAAGACCCGCATCGTCCGCAAGGTCGAGAAAAGACCAGCGGTTTCGCACGTCGCGGGCGTGTTTGATGGCCTTGAGCCACAGGTCGCGTGAAAGGCCGAGCTCAGCATAGGTTGTGGGGCCGCCGGCAGATGCGATGATGCGGGCCATCTCATCCGGTTCCATCATCATGGCGGCAAGCTCCCGGCGCATGTCGGGCCACAAGCTGTCAAGCTTGCGGTTGAAGGCTGCCGCTGCCGCCTCATCGAGTGCTTTCTTCCTGGCCTCGTCAAACATCATGCGGCCAATGTCAACGCCATAGCGTGCCACAAAATCGTTTTCCGAAATGCGTGTCGCGCGGACGCGTGGCGCCCTCTCCTGGGCCAGCAGCATCTTGTGCAGCCGTGCCAGCTCGATCGTTGCCACGCCCACCTGCTGGCCGTGAATGGTGCCGGGGTGGCCAGCACCTGCAAACATGTCGATCCAGTGCGAAACCTGGTGCTCGCCCATCGAGCCCGCATGCGAGGAGCCGATAATGTTGTTGCCAAAGCTTGCCTCCACCAGAACCCGGTAGAGATAGCCGTTGGCCTCGCTGCTGTGGCGCGCCAGGTCGGGTGCGGTGCGGATCATTTCGGCCTCGTCGTTCTCCGCGTTGAACAGGTCAAACGGCGTTTGCGTGTAGGGCGTGCCGTACAGGAGGTGCGATGCCCGCCATTCAACCTGCGCCGTCGGCCGGCACAGGCTGTCTCCCAGGCCTGCCGCGGCAAGCCAGGTGGGGGCGGCAGCATTGACAGCAAGATCAACAAACACGCCACGCGGCGCCTGGGCGGGAAGGCTGGTCTTGTAGCCGTTGCGCAAGGTGACGGACGCGGTACCCGCCCCATAGCCGTTCATGGAGGCGGCAGTGGCAAAGCTCGCAAACTTGCGGCTATCCTTGAAGGTTGCATAGCGCACTGTATCGGTGAGAGAGCCAGAACCCACCACCACGCAAGCCTCGCAATGCCTTGTTTTTTCCTGCATCAGGGCAACGGTCGGCTCGTCGCAATGGGTGTCGGCAGGAAACACAATTTCCTCAACACTGGTCCAGCCCTTGAGTTCCCGGGCCACGCGCCTTCCCATGGCTTCGACCGTGTTGGTGTCCATAACCACGGCAAGCGTGCGCCCCAAGCCCAAGGGCGCCACGAGATCGGCAGCGCCGCCTTCAAGCGATTCTTCAATGCGAATGGTCTCGAAAGGAACCTGACAGCGCTTCCCGGTTTGCGGATCGCGCCAGGAGCCATCGATCACGTCGCGGATCAGGCTGTTCCAGTCCTTGCGTGAAGTAGCTGTGCGGGCGGCAGCAGTGGTCATGTCCCCTGCCTCCGGGCAAATTCCTGCATGCGGGCATTCCACTGCGAAATCCTCGGCCACAACTCCCCGTAGATGGAGAGAAGTTCGGCATAGGCCCTGGCCTCTTTCGTCCGTGGACGGAATATTTTGGACGGCTTGCCGGACATGGCTGCCGCTGCTTCCGCAACAGTTTTGAACCATCCGGCTCCGCGCGCCGCTGCCATGGCCGCACCCAATGCCGAGGCTTCCGCCGTTTCCAGCCGCTTGACATCGCGCCCCGAGGCATCGGCCACAATCTGGCACCACAGGTTCGAGCGCGACCCGCCGCCAACAATGGCATAGTGGTCAATCGGTGAGGTCGCTGCTGCCACGCGGTTTGTCATCATCGCCTGTTCAAGGGCAATGCCTTCCATCATGGCCCGGTAGATGTCGGCCCGCGTATGACTGCCGGACAGGCCGGCCAAAACACCGCGTCCGTCCGCATCCCAATAGGGCGTCATGATGCCGGAGAAATACGGGATGAGGACGAGGCCGCGCGAGCCGATGGGAACAGCCTTCGCTTCCGCCTCCAGTTGGGAAAATATTTTCGGATTCTTGGCCGGGTTCTGGTGGAACATGCGCTCCACCAGCCAGGTGACGAGATAGGTGCCGGTGCGAATGGCCGTTTCAAAGCTGTAGCCCGTCCCGCCAACAGCGACCAGGCTGCGGAAAGAAGGGTCAATGACATAGGTTTCGCCGTAGCTGCCGGACACCGACGCTGTCCCAAGATTGAGGTAGGCGCGACCCTTGAGGAATGTATTGGCGCCAGCACCAGCACACTGGCCGTCGCCACCGCCTGCGACAACGGGTGTTCCCGCTTTCAATCCGGTGCGCTTGGCGGCATCCGCCGTCACCGTTCCCATGATCTCGCCAGAGGCCACAAGCGTCGGCAACATGTCGCGCCGGAGCTTTGCGGCTTTCAACAGGATGTCCGACCAATCATAGGTCTTGGCATCAAGCACGCCCATGGGGCTTGCCGAGGATGTGGACGTCTTCCACTCACCCGTCAGGAAATGGCTCAGAACCCCATGCACTTCCGCCGTCTTGGCGGTTCTGCGCCAGACCTTCGGTTCATGCTTGGCCAGCCAGCGGCAGCGTGTGCGGCACGGCGTGATGTCATTGGGAATGCCAGACAGGGCATGCAGCCTGTCGAGGCCAACCTCCTGCGCGATCTCCTTCACTTCCACATGCGCCCGCTCATCCAGCCACAACGTGCCGGGGCGGAGGACCCGGCCATTTTCGTCAAACTGGGCAAAACTTTCGCGCTGGTTGGAAATGGCGATGGCGGCGATGCGGTCTTTGGAAATCTTGGCGGTCACCTGCTTGAGTGCCGTCGTGGCTGATCCCGTCCAAAGGGCCACGTCCTGCTCGAACCAGCCCATCTTGGGATTGGAAATGGCAATGCTGGCGCGGCCTTCGGCCAGGGTCCGGCCGCGTCGGTCAAAGGCAATGGCCTTGCACGCCGTGGTCGACGAGTCGATGCCAATGACGAGGTCAGGTTTCATGTTTTCACGTGAAAAAGGGAAGGCAGCCCCCGGAATGTCCGGGGACTGCCTTCCGCATTTGGTTACAGGCCCGCTTCGGTCACGGCAGCATCGATTGCGGAGGCGATTGTGTCCATGCATTTCTTGGCATCGCCGCCGAAGTCCTGGCCCGTCAGCAACTTGCCGAGGTTGACCGGGATCTCGTTGTTGGAGAAGCCCGCCCACAGCGGCATGTCGGGTTCGGACGCCATGTCGTTGTTGATGGTATCGAGAACGACGGGCAAGTGGCGCGTCGTGCCCGGACCAACGACAGCTTTTGCCTTCACGCGTTCGTCCGCGAAGGAGGAGAGGCGCATCGGGGCGAAGCCGCCACCCAATGTGCAGCGTGTCATGATGTCCTTGGAGCAGGCCCATTGCATGAAGATCCAGGCTGCATCCAGGTTCTTGGAGTACTTGGACAGGCCGAGGATCGAACCACCCTGGTGGCCCCAGTTGGGGATTTCACCAAAGCCGGCGTCGCCAATGGCGCGCAACGATTTACCCTGGATCGGACGCTTGGCTTCCCACAGGCCCTGCACCTTGGAATCCGCGCCGTCCCAGCCCGGGAAGAACTCGTCCCAGGAATTGATAAGCGCAGCCTGTCCGGCAGCCCCCATTTGCCACTGGCCATCCCAGGTCGAGTTTGTTGACTCGGCCGGGGAGTTCTTGAGCAGTTCTTGATAGAGTTGCAGGCCGCGAACGGCTGCCTCATCATTGCCCTTGAACTTCTTGTCAGCACCGAAGATGGAACCGCCTTCGTTCCAGACAACCTGTGTCCAGTCGCAATTCAGGGAATAGTGGCCGGACTTGGCCTGCAGACCGGTCCCGAACATGCCATTGGCTTTTTCCGCCTCGGTGATCATTTTCACAGCGGCGGTAAACTCCTCGACCGTGTTGGGCGGCGCGATCTTGTGTTTCTCCAGAATGTCCTTGCGGTACATGGTGATGAAAATCGGGATGTCGAAGGGAATGCCGCCCCACTTGCCTTCATAGAGGGCAAGGCCATCGACCAGAGGCTTGGCAAAGTCGTCGAAGTCGAAGCCCGGCATGGCGAGGTCCGGTTTGTCCTTGTAGTAAGCGATCGGATCAACCGTGTCCTGGGCGAAAGTCGCAACCCATGACTGGTCGAGATAGTAAAGGTCGTAGGAGCCAAGCTCGCCCTGCACGTCCTGCGTGGCCTTGGCGAGCACTTGTTCCAGCGGCACGATTTCAATTTCAACTTCGATGCCGGTGGCCTCGGTGAACTCACCTTTCAGTTTGTCGAGCACCACCGTCGGCGGTGTTGCTTCCGAGGTGTAGCGGATCTTCGTGCCCTTGAAGGGGCCGGAAACATCCTTCAGCCATTTGGTCATCTCGGCATCTTGCGCGTAGGCGGCATCGCCCGTCAGGCTGAAGCCACGGTTGCGGCGCACATTGCCCAGCAAGCCGGCGCTGAAGGCCGAGAAGCCGACGCCGGCCATGCCGACTTTTTTCAGGAATGAGCGCTTGGAAATGCGCCGCGCCGCAAAGTCGCGGGCAAGGTCCGCGATATGGGTTTTCTTGTCGTACTCTCTAAAACTCATGACTTCCTCCCAATGGGTTTATGGTTTGGACTTCTCGTCTGCGAACTCACTCTTTCAGGGAACCAAGCGTGAGGCCGCGGACCAGATGGCGTTGCACCAGCAGGATGAAGATGAAGCTCGGGATTGCGGCGGCTGTACCCAGCGCCGCGATGAAGCCCCACTCATTGCCGGTGGAAGTGACGAAGGTTTGGATCTTGACCGGCACCGTGCGGATGTCGGTGGTCAGAAACAGGGACAGCAGGAATTCCGTCCATGAGAAGATGAAACACAGGACTGCGGAGGCCGCAACACCGCCCCGCACCATGGGCAGGACCACGCGCGAGAAACTCTGCCAGCGTGTCGCCCCGTCGATCATGGCCGCTTCGTCGATGTCCTTGGGGATGTCATCGAAGAACGACTTCATCAGCAGCAGTGCAATCGGCAGGTTGATGAGGCCATAGATGAGGGTCAGCCCGACATAACCCATATAATAGTTGTCCGTGTCGCGCAGTCCGAGGCCCTTGTAGATCGTCACCAGCGGAATGAGGATGGCGATGGGAGGCATGAAGCGCTGGCCCAGCACCCAGTTGAGGAACAGGTTGCGTCCGCGGAAATCCATGCGTGAAAGGGCGTAGGCCGCAAGAACCGCCACCAGCATGGTGACCGTCGTGGCCCCGATTGACACGATGACGCTGTCAACAAGGGTCTGCCGCGAGTCATAGGCCTCGGCACCGGCCACCCCCATTCCCAGGCCATCCTCGATCGCCATTTGCGAACGCGAGCGCCCGAACAGTGTGACGGCATAGTTGATGAGGGTGGGTGTGAAATCGAACCAGTTCACCCGGTCCTTGTCGAAAACGGCCGAGGTCGGTTTGATCGATGTCAGGGCCCACCAGAAAATCGGAAACAGGAAAAGACCGGCCACCAGCACCGCAAGCGCGTCACGCGCGATCTGCCAGGGGCGCGACATCTCCATTACAGCTTGACCCTGAAGATTTTCATGAACAGGCTGGAGGAGATGATCACGAGGATCAGCGTCATCAATGCGATGGTGGAGGCGTAAGGGAAGTCCGCATTGCCGAAATATATGCGGCCCGCGTAGCTCGTCATGGTTTCCGTCGCCGTACCCGGTCCGGAATCGGTCATCACCTTCACGTAGTCAAAGGCCCGCAACAGATCGATGCCGCGGATGAGAACCGCAATGGCAATCACCTTGGACATCATGGGCAGCGTGAGCTTGAAGAAGGCCTGCACCGGCGTTGCCCCGTCGATGGCTGCCGCCTCGAAAGGCTCCTTGGGCAGCGAACGCAAGCCTGCCAGCATGATCAGCACCATGAATGGCGTCCACTGCCAGACCTCCGCCAGCAGCACCCCGGCCATGGCGGTTGAGGATTGCCCCAGCACCGAGTAACCCGGCGGAAGGAAACCCAGCGCAATGATGCCGCGGGTGATGACGCCGAAGGAGCCATTGAGCATCAAGAGGAACATCATGGCGGTGACGGCCGGCGGAATGACCAGCGGCAGGGTCATCATCGCCCGCAGCAGGCCATAGCCCTTGCGGTCGGAATCAAGCAGCAGCGCAATCAGCATGCCGAGAACAAGCTGCAGGACGAGCGCAATCCCCGTGTACATCAGCGTGTTGCCCAACGCATTCCACACCCGGTCGTCAAACAGCGCCTTTGTCCAGTTGTAGTCAGGGTCAAAGATCAGTTTCCGCGTGGCGGCATTCTTCTTGTAAAGGGATGACTCGAACGCCTTGTAAAGCGGGAAGAGCCCAAACGCCACCATGAGGGCGGAGGCAGGCAACAGCCACGGCAGTGGATGCTCGCTGGTGAGCCAGCGCGGCAACCACGGTGTCCTGTCTCTGCGCGCCGCCTCCATGAAATGCCGCCGACCTCCCAAACTTGCGCCCGCCGCAGCCCGGGTTTCGCCACCCCGCTGCTGTTGAACTTTTGTATTTTTGCTTTTACATTTGTATTTGGAAGCTAGGATTGTTGGGTTGGGCTTGTCAATGATGAAAGTTAACGGGCCTTGCTGCGCCGCACAACCATGGAGCACCGCTTGAATTGCGCCGGTTCCGTGCGCCTGCTGTGAGTGTCTTACTGTGGACGCCGTTTCAGCTTGACCCTGGCAGGCGTTGCCTTCTCAGGTTCCGCGTCCTCGAACTTGTCCATCTCGGAGGCCAGCACCGCGAGATTCTCCAACACCACCTTGCGGTCAGACGCCGAAAACAGCGAGAGCAGTTTCTTGTCCACGTCCTCCGCGCCCGCCTGCGCCGCCTTCAAGGCCTTCTTGCCCTGTGGTGTCAGCCTGATGGAATTGGTGCGGGCATCCTCCTTGGTGCGGCGGCGCTGCACATAACCTTGCGACATCAAGCGCGCCACCAGGTCGGCAAGCGTCGACCGGTCAATGCCGGTGATGCGCACCAGTTCGGTCTGGCTTTTTCCGTCATGGGCATCGGCAGCGGAAAGCACCGTGAACTGACGGTGCGTCAGCCCGGTCTTGCCGGCCTCTTCCATGTAGCAATGCACCGCAAACTGGACGGAGCGTTTCAATAGATGAGAGAAAGAGCGCGCAAACGTCTTTGCGTCTTTGCTACCCGACATCAGTTACCCTTTTCAGCCACGCCTGGAACCACTTGGCCCCTGATCCCCGACACTTGCATCTCCATTCAACAACACGAAAGTGCTGTCAGACAAGACAATTTAAATTCGCTGCGTTTCCTAGCTTCTCGGTTTTGCGCCCGCAAGCAAAAACGGAGGGCCGGCACCGTCGCTCTTGCAGACAAGTTTCGCCCCACTGGCAGGTAAATTACAAGTCTTGACTCTTGGGCGGAAAAGTGAGCAGCCGATCATCCGTTAACGGAGGGATTTTCCGGCGTGTCTGACTCTGTCCGCGTCATGTGCCGTGCCATGAAGGGCGCATTCGCAAGTGCAAAAACAAGCGTGAGCCCCATGAGGCCGAATACCTTGAATGTCACCCACTGGTCGGTCGAGTAGCTGCGCCACACATATTCATTGAGGATGGCAAGGCCTGCAAAAAAAACGCCCCAGCGCAGGCTGAGCGTGCGCCAGGCCGCATCCGGCAGGGCCAATGCCTCTCCCATCACGTCCTTGATGAAGCTGCGGCCAAAATACACTCCGCCCAGCAGCAGCGCGCTGAAAATGAAGTTGACCAGAGTCACTTTCACCTTGATGAAGGTTTCATCCTGCAAATAAAGCGTGAGTCCGCCGAACACCCCCACCAATGCTGCGGTGGCCAGCGGCACCTTCGCCACCTTGCCGGTTGAAAAATAGGTGTAGGCCAGAACCACCAGCGTCACGGCCATGAACACGCCCGTGGCCCAGAAAATCCCGGCCTTCCAGTTGACCGCGAAGAAAACCATGACTGGCAGGAATTCCAGCAGTTGCTTGCGGCCTTGGCTCATTCCTGTGCATCCCGGTTTTGCTCGCGCCCGGCAATCGCCCGGGCGAAGGCATCTGCGTCAAAGGGTTGCAAGTCGTCAACCGATTCGCCGACGCCAATGGCATGGATGGGCAATTTGAATTTTTCCGCGATGGCCACAAGTATGCCGCCCCGGGCCGTGCCATCAAGTTTTGTCATGATAAGGCCGGTGACGCCGGCAACCTTGGTGAAGGCTTCCGCCTGGGCCAGGGCATTCTGGCCGGTCGTGGCATCAAGCACCAGCAGAACCGCGTGGGGTGCTGCCGCATCGTGCTTCTTGATGACGCGCACCACCTTGTCGAGCTCATCCATCAGGTAGGTCTTGTTGTGAAGCCTGCCCGCCGTGTCGATGAAAATGATGTCCGTGCCATCTGCCGCCGCCGCCGACATGGCGTCAAAGGCAAGGCCCGCCGCATCCGACCCTTGTGGCCGGGCGATGGTTTCCGCCCCGATCCGCTTTCCCCAAATCGTCAACTGTTCAATCGCTGCGGCACGGAAGGTGTCGCAGGCCGCGAATTTCACCTTGAAGCCTTCGCCTGCTGCAATGGCCCCGAGCTTGCCGATTGTCGTGGTCTTGCCCGATCCGTTGACCCCCACCACCAGGATGACAAAGGGCTTCTCGTGGCCAAAGTTGAATGGCGTTTCCACGGGCTTCAGCACCTTTGCCACTTCCTCGGCGAGAATGCGCTTCACCTCTTCGGGATCAATTTCCTTGTCATAGCGCCCGGTTGCCACCGCCTTGATGATGCGCTCCGCCACCGCAACCCCGAGATCGGCCTGGATCAGCGTGTCTTCCAGATCCTGCAGTGTTGCCGCGTCAAGCTTGCGCTTGGTGAAGATCGCCGTGATCGAACCGCCAATCGACTTGGAAGACTTTGACAGGCCTTCCTTCAACTTCGAAAACCACCCACTCCTGACTTCCGGTGCGGCTTTGGCAACGGGCAGCGCCACAACCGCTGGCGGCAGAAGTGGTTGCTCTGTCCCAGCGACCACAATGTCAGGCGTGGGTTCTGGTTCTGGTTTCGGTTGAGGTTTCGGCGCCGGCACCAGTCTTGCTGCCGGCTTCGCAGTTGAAGGTTTCTGTCGGGCCACAGATTTTGGTGCGTCCACGGGCCTGGGCGCTGGTTTTGATTTTGGCGCGGGCGGCGCCTTGGGCGGCGGCGGCGCTGGTTTTTTGGCAACAGATATCTTGGCGGCGGGTTTTACTGAAACCTTGTCTTTATTCTTCGCCGGAACCTTGGCAGCAGTCTTTGGCGAAGATTTTGGTGGGGCCTTCGCCGATATCCTTGGCGGCGGTTGTTCCGGCGCTGCTTCGGGTTCCACTGCCGCGACAGTTTCTACAACGGCTGGCGCATCAGCTTCAACACTGGGAAGGGCCTCTGGCGCTGCGGCGGTTGGGGCGTCTTCCGTCTTGCCGATGATGCGGTTGAAGAGTTTCTTGAAGAAGCTCATGCCGCCAGCACCACATGCAGGCTCTCATCATCTGCAGCAACAACGCGGGTGCGCACGATGGCGCCCGGCGTCATCATTTGGGCAAAGCGCGCCGTTGCAAATTGCGCCGTGCGGCCCATGCCTGGCGTTTCCACCAGCACGTCCACCACCTGTCCGATCTGGCCTGCCAGAAACTGCCGAACCTGTGCCGCACCCTTGGCCCTGAGCAGGGCGGCACGGCGCTTCACCACGGCGTTCTCCACTAAGGGCATGCGGGCGGCGGGAGTGCCGGGGCGCGGCGAATAGGGAAACACGTGCAGGAAGGTGAGGCCGCAGTCGTCAATGATGCTGAGTGAGTTCTCGAACATGTCGTCGCTCTCGGTCGGAAAGCCCGCGATGATGTCGGCACCGAAGACAAATTCCCCGCGCCTTGCGCGCAAGGTCTCGCAAAAACGGATCGTATCCTCGCGTCCATGGCGGCGTTTCATGCGCTTCAGGATCATGTTGTCACCGGACTGGAGGGAAAGATGGAGATGCGGCATCACCCGGGGCTCACCACACAGCACCTCGACCAGTTCCTCATCTGCCTCGATTGAATCAATGGAAGACAGCCGCAAGCGCCTGAGATCGGGTACATTCTTGAGGATCGCCGATAACAACTGGCCAAGTCGTGGCGCACCTTCAAGGTCTGCCCCCCAGGATGTGAGATCAACGCCCGACAGCACCACTTCTGTATGGCCCTGGTCCACCAGGCGCTTCACCTGTTCGACGGCAGCTGCAACGGGAACGGAGCGCGAATTGCCGCGGCCAAAGGGGATGATGCAAAAGGTGCAGCGATGGTCGCAGCCGTTCTGCACCTGGGCAAAGGCCCGCGTACGCCCCGAAAGCCGCTCGATCATCGGCACATGAGCTTCCTTCACCTGCATGATGTCGGAGACATCGATCCGTGGCGCGTTCGAGCCTTTGAGCCAGCTTGTGGCCTTGAGTTTTTCTGTGTTGCCGATGACGCGGGCGACCTCCGGCATCGCGGCAAACATGGCGGCATCGGTTTGTGCCGCACAGCCGGTAACGATGATCGGGGTTTCAGGATGCTCTTTCGCGGCCTTGCGGATGGCCTGCCGCGCCTGGCGGGTGGCTTCCGCCGTCACCGCGCAGGTGTTGAAGATGATGGCATCGTCAAGTCCGGCCTTGGCGGCATGGCCCCGCATGATCTCTGATTCGAATGTGTTGAGACGGCAGCCAAAGGTCTCAATATGTACGCCATGTACGCCGCTCATGCCAGCAGTCCTGCAGGCAACTCACCTTCGAAATCATACTGCACGGGCCCCGTCATCAGGACGTGACCCGCCTTGGGACCGTTGTCCGGATTGATGGCCATGGCGAGGTCACCACCCGGCAATGTCACCCGGCATTCACGTGCAATGAGCTTGAGCCGGTAACCTGCCGCCATGACGGCGCAGGCCGCTGTGCCGCAGGCGAGCGTAAGGCCGGCACCACGCTCCCAGACCTTCACGATGACATGATCGCGGGCAACAACCTTGGCCAGGATCACATTGGTGCGTTCCGGAAACAGCGGATGGTGTTCGATCATCGGGCCAACCTTGGCGAGATCAACCACGTCGAGATTATCAACCCAGAAAATGCAGTGCGGGTTTCCCACATTCACGACTGATGGCGAATGGATGAGCGGCTTTTCAATCGGCCCGACCTGCAGTTCGATGCGGCGCGTGTCCGCAAAGGCCTCCGAGAGCGGAATATCCTGCCAGTCAAAGCGCGGGGGGCCATTGTCAACCGTCACCAGCCTGTCGCCCGCCTTGCGCGCCGTGAGGAGGCCGCCTTGCGTGTCAATGGTTGCCGACGTCGTTTTGTTTTCATCGAACAACAGGTCGGCAATGCAGCGCGAGGCATTGCCGCAGCTTTCAACTTCACCACCTTCGGCATTCCAGATGCGCATCAGCACATCGGCGCGCGGTGATTTTTCCATGACGATCAGCTGGTCGCAGCCGATGCCCGTCTTGCGGTCAGCGATGGCGCGGGCCTGCGCTTCCGTGATGGCAAGGGGCCGCGCCCGCGCGTCAAGCACGACAAAATCATTGCCAAGTCCGTTCATCTTGCGGAACGGTATGGAATTGGGGGTGGACATGAGGGGCCTTATATGGGGAAAGGACTGTCGAATCCAACCGTTCTCAAGCCCATGGTCACCACCTCACACATCCTGATCGGCCGCATCACCGGTGCCCATGGCATTCGCGGTGCCGTGAAGCTCACAAGTTTCGCCGCCATTCCTGCGGATATTGCCAGCTATGGCCCGCTCGGCGCCAGCCATGGGGGAGTGATCGAAATCCTCCGCCTGAAGCCTGCCAAGGATGAATTCATCGCCGACCTCAAAGGTGTGACGGACCGCAACGCGGCCGAAGCCTTGAAAGGCACCGAGCTGTTTGTGGTGCGCGAAAGACTGCCCGTGCCGGAATCCGAAGAGTTTTACCTTGCGGATCTGATCGGCAAGGATGTGTTGGCTGACGGAAAAATCCTTGGCCGTGTTGCGGGCATCCAGAATTTCGGTGCGGGCGAGCTTCTGGAATTGGCCACTGGCGCATTGCTCCCCGTGGTGTTTGTCACGGGTGTGGCGGAGACAATTGCGGTGGACCTGCCCCAGGGATTTCTGGATGAAGCGGACGTCCTGCCCCGTGGCCAGAACGGCAGGCCATAAGAACGGGCGATGAACTAAAGCCATGGCATTTCAAGCCACCATCCTCACGCTATTTCCCGAAATGTTCCCCGGCACGCTCGGCCATTCACTGGCGGGGCGGGCGTTGGGCGAGGGGTTGTGGTCACTGGCGGCCCATGACATTCGCGGCTTTGCCACAGACCGCCACCGCGCCGTGGACGATTCCCCGGCCGGCGGCGGCGTCGGCATGGTCCTGAAGCCCGATGTGCTGGCCCGCGCCATCGATGAAACGCCCCATGCTGGTCCGCGGCTCCTCATGAGCCCGCGGGGCGAACCTTTGACGCAAGGCCGCGTGGCAGAACTTGCGGCAGGGCCAGGCTGCCTCATTGTCTGCGGCCGCTTTGAGGGCGTGGACGAGCGCGTGATCGCACACCGCAGCCTGTGCGAAGTCTCGATCGGCGACTATATATTGAGTGGCGGCGAGCCAGCCGCCCTCGTCCTCTTGGACGCCATCGTCAGGCTGCTGCCGGGTGTCATGGGAAAACCTGAAAGTGCGGCAGAGGAAAGCTTTGCCGACGGGCTTCTGGAACATCCCCACTATACCAAACCCAATCTCTGGGAAGGCGCTGTTATTCCTGATATTCTGCTCTCCGGCGATCACAAGGCCATTGCCAGGTGGAAGCGTGAGCAGCGTGAAAAACTGACCAAAGTCCGCCGCCCCGATTTATGGGACAAAATAACCCGGCCCAAAACTTGACTTTTCCACAGGTCCCGCCCTAGAAGCCCCCCGAAATGGGCTTTCAGAAGTCCCCGAAAGGTATTCAGAACATGAACATTATCGCCCAGCTCGAAGCCGAGCAGATGGCCATTGTTGCCAGCCAGCGCCAATTCCCCGCATTCAGCTCCGGCGACACGGTTGTCGTCAACGTGAAGGTCAAGGAAGGCGACCGCACCCGTGTGCAGGCCTATGAAGGTGTTGTGATCGGCCGCTCCGGTGGTGGCCTCCAGGAAAATTTCACGGTGCGCAAATTGTCCTATGGCGAAGGCGTGGAGCGCGTTTTCCCGGTCTATTCGCCGATGATTGACTCGGTCAAGGTGGTGCGCCGCGGCAAGGTCCGCCGCGCCAAGCTCTATTACCTCAAGGGCCGCACCGGCAAATCCGCGCGCATCGTTGAGGATCAGCGCCAGGCCTTTGCCGAACTGCCCAATGAAGTCCTGCCGCCCAAGGCGGAAGTGGCGGCGGATGATGTGTCGCTGATCGGTGGTGTTGGCCCCCGCATCAAGGAAAATCTCGCCAAGGAAGGCATCACCTCCCTCAACCAGTTCGCCGAAATGAGCGATGAGGCAATCTTCGCGCTCGACGAAAAGCTGGTGCTCAAGGGCCGCACCAAGCGCGAGGAATGGATCCAGCAGGCCAAGGACATTCTGGCCGGAGGCGCACCCCGCGCCAGGGTCGACCAGAAGAAGAAGTCCAAGGGCTGAGGCTCTTTGAACTGAGACTTCGAAAGGGCCGGTCGCAAGACTGGTCTTTTATGTTTGGGCGTGTGATGCTCGGACTTCAACCGCGACCCGGAGCGCCTCATGTCCCTTTCCATGTATGAATTGTCTGTGCCGACGTTTCGCCGGATGTTGAATAATCTTTCCGGCGTGCTCGACAAGGCGGCAGCCCATGCGGCGGCGAACAAGACGGATGCTTCTGGGCTTCTCGCCTTGCGGCTGCATCCCACCATGTACAACCTTGCCGAACAGGTGCGTGCGGCGTGCAATTTCCCTTTGCGTTCCTGCGTGAGGCTGGGCGGTGCTGCCATGCCGCAGTTTGATGGCAAGGACGACAGTTTTGAGGCGCTCAAGCAACGCATCGCCTTTACCTTGAAGTTTGTTGAAAGCGTGCCCGCTTCCGCTTTTGCCGGAAGTGAAAACAAGGAAATTGTTTTTCCGACTGGTGACACGCAGCGCAAGATGAGCGGGCAGGACTACCTGTTCAACTTCGCTTTGCCCAATTTCTATTTTCACCTCACAGCAGCCTATTCCATACTGCGCCAGCATGGCGTGCCGCTGGAGAAGGAAGACTATATGGGCGAGTATTGAGGACGCAGTTTCGCCTTCCACCGGAACAATTGCCCCTTTGACTCCACGGCATCAGTCGCTAAAGAACGCCGCAAAACCCCGACTTCGCCCATGGGGGCTGCACAGCCCCCATGAAGAGGGAGGATGATGAGCGAGATCAAGATGGCCAAGCCCCGCACACTCTATGACAAGATTTGGGACGACCATCTCGTCCACGAGGCGGAGGATGGCACGTCACTGCTCTATATTGACCGCCACCTTGTCCATGAAGTCACCTCCCCCCAGGCCTTTGAAGGCCTGCGCCTGTCGGGGCGCAAGGTGCGTCATCCGGAAAAGACTCTGGCCGTGGTTGACCACAACGTGCCAACGACCGACCGCTCCAAGGGCATCGCGGAAGAAGAAAGCCGCATCCAGGTCGAGACCCTGGCCAAGAACGCCAAGGACTTCGGCATCGAGTATTTCCATGAGCGCGACAAGCGCCAGGGGATTGTCCACGTTGTCGGACCCGAACAGGGCTTCACACTGCCCGGTACTACAATTGTCTGCGGTGACAGCCACACGTCCACCCATGGTGCCTTCGGCGCACTCGCCCATGGCATTGGCACGTCCGAGGTTGAGCATGTGCTCGCCACGCAAACGCTGATCCAGAAGAAGGCCAGGAACATGAAAGTGGAGGTGACCGGCAAGTTGCCGAAGCACTCCACGGCGAAGGACATCATCCTCGCCATCATCGGAGAGATCGGAACGGCGGGCGGCACGGGTTCCGTGATCGAATTCACGGGCGAAGCGATCCGTGACCTTTCCATGGAAGGCCGCATGACGGTGTGCAACATGACCATTGAAGGCGGGGCCCGCGCCGGCATGATTGCTCCTGATGAAAAAACATACGCCTATTTGAAGGACCGGCCGCGTTCCCCCAAGGGTGCGCTGTGGGATGCGGCCCGGCGCTATTGGGATGGGTTGCATAGTGATGATGATGCCCATTTTGACCGGCTGGTCACCATTGACGGTGCCAACCTGCCGCCCATTGTCTCCTGGGGCACCTCGCCGGAAGATGTAATGGCGATCACCGCAGCGATTCCCGACCCCGACAAGATCGCCGATGAGGGCAAGCGCCAGTCCAAGTGGCGCGCCCTCGATTACATGGGCCTGAAGCCCGGCCAGAGGATGACCGATGTGGAACTGGACGTGGTCTGGATCGGCTCCTGCACCAATGGCCGCATCGAAGACCTGCGCAATGTCGCCAAAATCGTCGACGGCAAGCGCATCGCCGGCAATCTCGCCTATGCCATGATCGTTCCGGGCTCCGGCCTCGTCAAGGAACAGGCCGAGTCTGAAGGCCTGCACAACATATTCCTGGCAGCAGGTTTTGAATGGCGCGAACCCGGTTGTTCCATGTGTTTGGGCATGAACCCTGACCAGTTGAAACCCGGCCAGCGCTGCGCCTCCACCTCGAACCGCAATTTTGAGGGCCGCCAAGGATACAAGGGCCGCACCCATCTCGTGTCACCGCAGATGGCGGCGGCGGCAGCATTGGCCGGGCGGTTTGTGGATATCAGGCAGTCTTGATCCGCACACACTGGCGCAACGGACCCTCACGTGCGTCGCGGTTGAGGGTGGAAAGTTGCGCCAACGTATTGAATCTGCGAGCATCGTTGTCGCGGTCAATTGATGCTTAAGATTCCCATTGATCGCGCGATGCGCCAAGGCATTCATGAAGCATTCACATGCCATGCGTTAGCTATTGCTTAACGATCTTTTTACGATAAAGACACACCCGGGCGGTAAGAGCCGAATCGGCAAGGGATTGCCGTGTGGTGGGAATTTTAGGGGACCAAAGTGAATTCAACAGTAACGGCTGATGCCAAATTTCTCCGCCGCGTTTTTCTCGCCCTTGTGATGTTGACCATCGTTGCCGGCGGCATGGCCGCCTTCACCACGGTCCAGGCCATGGACAAGGCTGAGCCTGGCGCCTGCCATTTCTTCTGCGGATAGGCAGAACAGGCATTCCTTCACTGCCGTTGAATTGCCGTGGCATTGCTTCTATGAGCCCGGCCTATGTCCGTAAAACCAACCATTTTCATTGACGGCGAGGCTGGAACCACCGGCCTGCAAATCCGTGACCGGTTGAAAAACCGCACGGATATTGAACTCGTCTCGATCCCTCCGGAGAAACGGAAGGACGAAAGCGCCCGCCGCGATCTCCTGAACAGCGTCGATGTGGCCATTCTCTGCCTGCCTGACGAGGCGGCCAGGGAGGCAGTTTCGCTGATTGATGCCGCGTCAAAAACCCGGGTCATCGATGCGTCATCGGCCTTTCGTGTCAATCCGTCGTGGACTTATGGTTTTGCCGAAATGGATGCCTTGCAAGGCGAGCGCATTGCCAATGCCAAACGCCTGAGCAATCCGGGCTGTTGGCCCCAAGGCTTCATCGCGCTTGTAAAACCGCTGGTCACGGCTGGCATTTTGTCGGGCGATGTTCCGCTCACCTATGGTGGCGTGTCTGGCTTCACAGGCGGCGGAAGGAAGATGATTGAGGACTACGCAAACAAGGGTGACAAGGCCCCGCACTTTGCGCCCTATGCGCTTTCCTTCAATCACAAGCACCTGCCGGAAATGAAACAGCACACAGGCCTTGCCCTTGACGTGCTGTTCCAGCCGGTTGTCGGCAATTTTGCCCAAGGCATGTTGACCACTGTGCCGCTGCATGAAAGCCTGTTGAAGCGGGGAACCACGGGCGCTGACATTCAAGCTGTGCTGGCGCAATATTATGGCGAGGCACGTTTCATGGACGTGGCCCCCCTGGACGGCGCTGCGGTGCTCGACCCGCAGGCCCTCAACAACACCAACGACATGCGCCTTGCCGTGTTCTCCAACGACACGCGCGGCCACACGGTGTTGATGGCCATCTATGACAATCTCGGCAAGGGAGCGTCTGGCGCCGCCGTGCAAAATCTCAACCTAATGATCGGGGCCGATGAAGCGGCCTCCGTCAGTCTCGCTGCGTAAGGATCAAGCGATGCAGAAATTCGACGTTCTCAATGGTGTGGCGGCTCCTCTCAATATCGTCAACATCGACACTGACATGATCATTCCAAAACAGTTCCTGAAGACGATTCGGCGCACGGGCCTGGGCAAATCCCTGTTCTTTGAAATGCGCTACACGCAAGAAGGCAAGGAACTGCCGGACTTCGTGCTGAACAAGCCCGCTTATCGCAAGGCGCAAGTTCTGGTGGCCGGAGACAATTTCGGTTGCGGCTCAAGCCGCGAACACGCGCCCTGGGCGCTCCTTGATTTCGGCATCCGCTGCGTGATCTCCACGAGCTTTGCCGACATTTTCTATAACAACTGCTTCAAGAACGGCATTCTGCCCATCGTCGTTTCACCCGACGACCTGAAAAAGCTGATGGATGATGCCGAACGTGGCAGCAACGCCACCCTGACCATTGACCTTCCGGCCCAGGAAATCCGCGGTCCCGATGGTGGCAAAGTGAAATTCGACATCGATCCATTCCGCAAGCATTGCCTGCTCAACGGTCTTGATGACATCGGCCTGACGCTTGAAAAGGCCGCCAGCATCGACGCCTTTGAAACGAAGAATGCTGCAAGCCATTCCTGGCTGTAGATAAATAGCGAACAGTAGAGCATGTGAGCGCGATGCGACAGCCGGTATCCCTACTCGCTACTCACTACTCACTATTCGCACTCCCATGAACTCCATCCTCACCACGGTCCTTCCCGTTTTCGGTTTGATCGTCTTGGGCTATGGCCTTGCCAGAGCCAACGTGATTGACGAGGCCGCAGGCCGGGGCATTTCGCTTTTTGTCTTCAACGTCGCCATTCCGGCCCTGCTCTTCCGCACCGTCGCCACCATGGCGGATTTCAATGCCTCACCCTGGGCTTTGTGGGCGGCTTTTTTTGGTGGTCTGGCTTTGGCATGGATCGCCGCCACGCTCGCCTCACGCCAGGTTGAAAGCCTTGGCGCCTCTGGCGGGGCCGCTGCCGCCATGGCAACGGGCTTTGGCAATCTCGCCCTCCTGGGAACGCCCCTGGCATTGTCACATTTCGGCAATGCCATTGCCGTGCCGGTTGGCCTCATCCTCTCGATCCACGCCCCCATCCTGTGGACGGCGGCAACATTGCACCGGGAAATTGCCCGGCACACGGGGCAATTCTCGATTGTGGTGATCGGCAGGCAGCTTTTGTGGATGTTGGCTGGCAACGCCATCATTCTCGCCCTTCTGTCGGGTGGGCTGTGGCGCGCCTCAGGGATCGGCCTTCACCCCGTCATTGATCGCATGCTGGCCATGCTCTCCGATGCCAGCGTGCCGACGGCCCTTGTGGCTTTGGGGGTTTCACTTGCCGGTTACACGCTGCGCGGTTCCTGGGGCGGCATGCTGACACTCATCGCCCTCAAGATGCTGCTGGTGCCGCTGTGTGTTTTTGCGCTCGCCCGCTACGCGGTGACACTGCCCAACACCTGGGTTCAGGTTGCGGTGCTGCTGGCCGCCATGCCGACAGGCGCCAATGCCTTTCTGTTCGCCCAGCGCAACGAGGAAAGCGTGGCCGCCGTCTCAGGTGCCATTGCATTGGGAACGGGCCTTGCCGCCGTCACGGCATCCATCCTGCTGTGGCTCATGGATCGGGGCATGATTTAGCGCGGCACCAGCACCCAGTAGTCCAGCTCCAGAATGACGCCTGGTTCATCCGCCGTTGCTTCGGCGGTGGGAAATTGCCCACATGGCTCATTGCACGTGGCGCGCGTGATGATGCGCAGCGCGCCCGCGTTGTTATGCGCGGGCAAGAAAGCTTTTTCCAGGATTTCAGACCAGGCATAGACCGTCCCGCCCGCAAAGAACGGCGCCACATGGCGCCCGCCATTGATGGCGGCGATGTGCCAGCCATTGCCAAGCCCGTTGAACGAGAGCGCCCGCGCCAGCGACATCACATGCCCGCCATAGACAAGACGGCACCCGAATTTGCCGCCCGCCTCCACGTGCTGGTTGAAATGGATCTTGGCCGTGTTCTGGTAAAGCCGTGTCGCGAGCTGGTGTTCCGCTTCCTCCACCGTCATGCCGTCGCCGTGGTCGATTTTCTCTCCAACGACATAGTCATCAAACACATGGGACGAACCCGAAAGCCCCCGATCCCAGGACGACGCTTGAAAGTCGGGACAGGCACGGCCAAGCTCCGTTGCCGCCACGCTGGCCTGCAACTGCGGCACTTGGGAAACAGTGGAGCCTGCAGCACTGCCGGTCTTGCGCACCATGACCCAACGCACAAAACTTAAGATTGTTTCGCCATTTTGGTTGATGCCCCGGCTGCGCACATAGACGATACCGGTCTTGCCGCTGCTGTTTTCCTTGAGGCCGATGACTTCGCTTTCGGCCCGCAAGGTATCACCGGGATAGACCGGCGCCAGGAAGCGGCATTCCGCATAGCCAAGGTTGGCAACCGCATTGTAGGAAACATCCGGCACGGTTTTGCCAAAGACAATGTGAAAGACCAGAAGGTCATCAACCGGCGCCATGGGGTAGCCAACCGCCTTTGCAAATTCATCCGATGATTGAACGGCAAAGCGCGAACCGAAAAGGGCCCCATAGAGGGCCACATCGCCGGCGGTGACAGTGCGGGGCGTGGCATGGCGCAACACCTGACCCACTGAAAAATCCTCAAAAAAATTGCCGTGGGACTGTTTGCTCATGGCGCAACCTCCCGCACCAAGGCGACGACTCGCTCCGCCATGGTGAGATGCAGCCGCTCAACCATCTTGCCATCGAGTGTGATCACGCCCTTGGCCGCGTTTTCCGGTTGCGCAAAGGCCGCGATGATCCTTTCGGCCCAGACGACCTCGGACGCCTCAGGCGAAAAAATGCGGTTGCAGGGTTCGATCTGCGAGGGGTGGATGAGGGTCTTCCCGTCCATGCCAAGGCGCACACCCTGTTCGCATTCGGCCATGAATCCAGTATCGTCCTTGATGTCGTTGAAAACGCCATCAATGCAGGCAAGGCCAAAGGCCCGCGCCACCACCACGCAATGAGAGAGGAGCGGCACAAGCTCCGCCCGGGAGGCCTGGGGCCGGATGCGCGTTTCTTTGACAAGGTCATTGCAGCCAAGCACCAGTGAGACGAGACCCGCAGAGGCCGCCGCAGCCCCGATGTCGGCGAGGTTGAGCAGTGCCAGCGGCGTTTCCACCATGGCCCACAGGGGAACGTGTCCCGCCTGTGCCCGCGCCTGCCGCAATTCTACCACCGATGACAGTTTCGGCAGCAGAATGGCGTGAGGGTGCGCTGCCACTGCAGCGGCCAAGTCTTCCGGCCCCCAGGGCGTGACTGGTGAGTTGATGCGGATGATGATTTCGCGGTCGCCAAAGCCGCCGCCGCGCACAGCACTGCACACCCTGTCACGGGCCTCAGCCTTCATTTCGGGCGCAACGGAATCCTCAAGATCGAGGATCAGGCCATCGGCTGACAGACTTTGGGCTTTTTCAAGCGCCCGGGCATTGGCGCCCGGCATGTAAAGAACACTGCGGCGGGGACGGTACTTCATCATGCGTGTTTAGCTGTTGCACTGCAACATGTGAAGCGTGCGATTCAGCGCGCTTGAGCGATGTCCGTCACTTGGGCATGCTGGGCCATGGGCGCAATTTGTCGTTTCTTCCATGATGATGGCCAGTGGGGGCCAAGGTGATGGCCAGGGTGCTGTGCATCTCCTCGCAGGTTGTCTGGGGCCCAGTCGGCAACACGGCCGCAGTGCCGCCGCTTCAGGGTGCGGGCCATGAGGTCCTGCAACTGCCCACTGTGCTTTTATCCCATCACCCGGGCCATGGGGTTCCCGTGGTGCAAAAAATCGCTGCGGAAAATTTTGCCGGAATGATTGCGGCAATCGATGAGAAGAACGCGCTCACTGATTTGAGAGCCGTAATGACAGGCTATTTTGCCGATGCCGCCCAAGTGGAAACTGTCGCCGCCTTGGCCGCAAGGCTCAGGACGCAAAATCCGTCTCTTGCCATCTTGGTTGACCCGGTGCTGGGGGATCATGGCGCGCTTTATGTGGGTGAGGGGATCGCAGGAGCGATCCGTGATCTGCTACTGCCCCTTGCCACAATCGCAACGCCCAACGCATTTGAGCTGTCATGGCTGACGGGACTCCCTGTCAGCGATGAAGGAAGTGCCGCACAGGCGGCAGCCAGTCTTGCCGTTTCTGAAACCATTGTCACGTCGATCCCCTTGGAGGCCCAGCACCTGGGAACACTGCTGCTGCATGACAGTGCGAGGCAACTCATGGCCTCGCCAAGGCGCAACCGCGTACCCCACGGCACCGGCGATTTTCTCGCCGGCTGCTATCTCGCCGAGCGCCTGAAGCATCCGCCTGGCCAGGCCTTCACGCTGGCCATGCAGAGGCTTGAGCACGCCATTTCCTTGAGCGCTGGCCCTGTGCTTGCGACAGCCTGAACAACTGTAACACGTACTACAGCAGCCTGCGTTCAATTGAACGCAGATAAGTTGCTGTAGCACATTGAATCTGGAGCAACTTTCGCTTCGCAAGTGATTCCACCTGCTCGCCCGTTGCTCTATATCGCGCCCATGCGGTTCTCGCTGACGCAGGCTTGCACCTGCGCCCGCACGCGCTTCACCTCGGCGCGCATGCGCTGAAGCTCGCGGATTTCTTCGGGCGTCAAGCCCGCGAACTCAGGTGGCGGCACCAGCGGTCGCCTGAGACGGACAATGAAGAGGTCGAAAAGTGAAAAGGTCATGGCTCTGCTCCGTGCGGGCGCAGTCTTTTCAAGCGGCCACACTGTAGCGGGCGTGGCCACGCGCAGTTGCACGCAAGCCCACGTCGCTGATGAATAATTGCTGTTTGGAAAATGGTGCCTGAGGCGCTGAAAACGCATTATCGCTCAGGTCACCGGACCTGAGAAGGCCCGGGGATCAGGTTCGCGTAAAGCAATGCTCCATGATGATCTCCCTTTGTGTTTGCGTGTGGGCGTCCCTGTACCAGACTTTCCTGCACACAAGAATGTTCAGGAAAAACAATTCTCAGCCTGTTGCAGTTTCATCACGCCACAGCTCCACGGTGACGCTCATCTGGGTTCAAATGCGTGTCGGCACCTGGAGTGCCTTCTGCATCAGCGCAGTAAGACGCCGTGCAAAGCCGGTGGGGTCTTCAACCGGTTCGCCTTCCAGCACCTGGGCCTGGTCCAACAGCAGATGGGCGGCATCTTCAACGGCGCTCGCCCCCTTGTCCGCCGCCACGCCTGCAAGCCCCTTGATCAAGCCATGCCCGGCATTGATTTCAAGAACCGGCGCGCTGATGTTGACGCCTGGATCCTTCTGTCGCGCCAGAAGTTTTTCCAGTGTCCTGTCCATCATCCCGTCGTTGACCAGACACACAGCGCTGTCCGTGAGGCGCTTCGACACCCTGACATCCGAAACCTTGGTGCCCAGTGCCTGCTTCACTGCAGCCACGAGCACGGCGGTGGCGGCATCAGTCTCCACGTCCAGCACTTTTTCTCCCACTGGCCTGATCTGGTCGAGGTCGGCTGCCCCCTGGGTTACGGACTTGAAGGGCTTTCCGGCAAAACCCAGCGCCGTCCTCACCCAGAAACTGTCCACCGGGTCCGTGAGCAGCAGCACCTCCACATCCAACCCCCGATAGCCCTCAAGCTGCGGGCTGGCAGCGGCCTTGGCCTGGTCTTCTGCCGTGAGATAATAGATGGCGGTCTGGTTTTCCTTCATCCCCGCCACATAACCGGCAAGACTCACATTCTCGCCTTTGCTGGAACGGAAACGGGCGATCTCGAAAAGCTGGTCGCGCCGCTCCATGTCCTCATAAAGGCCTTCCTTGATGACGGGCGCAAAGTTTGACCAGATCTTGGCGAAGGCGGCACCGTCGCTTTCGGCAACTTTCTTGAGCTCTGACAGCACGCGGTTGCCGACCGATTTCCGGATTGCGGCCACATCCGGATTGTTCTGCAGCATCTCGCGCGACAGATTGAGCGGCATGTCGGCTGAATCAATGACACCGCGCACAAAACGCAGGTAGGGCGGCAGCAGTTGCGCATCATCGGCAATGAAGACCCGCCGCACATAGAGTTTCTGGCGCCCGCGGCGCTCAGGATCATAGAGATCGAATGGCTTTTCCCCCGGTACATAAAGAAGCACGTTGAATTCCTGGCGGCCTTCGGCGCGGTAGTGAATGGTGAGTGCGGGCGGCTCCAGGGCATGGCCGAGGCTGGCATGGAACTCCTTGTGCTGGTCTGCCGTCACTTCATTCTTGGGGCGCATCCAGATGGCACTGCCGGAGTTGATCTGCCGGGCAACATCCGTGGCAATGGCCAGTCTGATGGGGTGAACGATGTGGTCGGAATAGGTCTTGACCACGGAGGTGATTTTCCAGTCTTCCAGATAGTCCAGCGCATCCTTCTTGAGGTGGAGCACAATCTTCGTGCCACGCAACTTGGCCGCGGCGCCGTCACCGACCGCGCTTACCGTAAATGTGCCAAGCCCGTCGGAGGCCCAGGAATGGGCCACGGCCCCGCCCGCTTTGCGGGAGGTGACCTCAACCCGGTCCGCCACCATGAAGGCTGAATAGAAGCCGACACCAAACTGGCCGATGAGGTCGGGGCGATCTGGACGGCCCTCGCCTGCGGCACCTGCTTCCTTCATGAAGGCCTCGGTGCCGGAACGTGCGATGGTGCCAAGGTTGGAGGTCAATTCATCTGCCGTCATGCCGATGCCGCTGTCGGCGATCATCAGTGTCTTTGCCGCCTTGTCAGGGGTGATGGTGATCGCGAGATCGGCCGCTCCCTCCAGGAGCGCCGGGCTGGCGATGGCGGCGTAGCGCAACTTGTCGAGCGCATCAGAGGCGTTGGAGATGAGTTCGCGCACGAACACGTCCCGGTCGGAATAGACCGTATGCACCATGAGGCTGAGGATCTTGGCAACTTCTGCCTGGAAGGCCTGCGGCGCGCCGGTCGCAACGGTCTCCTTGTTCTGGGAAGTTTTTTTCCCGGCTTTTGCCATGTGTCGCCTCGCCCTGCCGTTTCGATACGCGCGTCAGCCCCATATCGGAAGCTAGCGCATCGGACAAGCAAACGGAACCATTTGCGAAGTGAAAGATGCGCCAGATTCAATATGTTACAGCAACTTATCCGCGTTCAATTGAACGCGGGTTGCTGTAGCGACGGGCCGTCAAGTGGTTCACATCGCACAAAAAAAGCGGCCCTGACTGGGGCCGCTGACAATACGCATACCAAACTCACAATCGAGTTGGGGGGCCCGGCCGGATTTAAGTGAATCCCGGAGGGGCTGGGGGGCTGAAACCGGGGCTCCATCCAGCCGGGCTATCGAGGCAACAGGTGGAATATTGTCTCGCATCTTGGCCAAGGCTTGATGCAATTGGGGCGAAAAAAGGGTTTTTGCATTTGGCCTTGCCAAGGTCAGCGAAGCACAGCAACATGACAGCCGTACAACAAAGCCTTGAAGGCTCAATGCCGTCAGGGCGGAAAAGAGTGTCCCACAAAGCGAACCGGGAGGTCTGAGGCCCCGTGGATTTGGATGCCAGCGTCGACAGTGCCATGCGGGAAACGGGCGACGCACACGTCCTTCGCTTTCCCGCCAAAACAGCCCAAGGGCCCGTCACCTTTGACCGCCTGGAGCTGGTGCAGATTCTCAACCTTTATGGCCGCTATGTCGCAGACGGCGAATGGCGCGACTACGCCATGGAATTTGGTCGCGAGGCGGCAAGTTTTGCGATTTTCCGCCGCGCCTCGGAGCAGCCCCTCTACCGCATCACCAAAAGCCCAGGCCTTGCCCGCAAGCAGGGGCTCTATGCCGTGGTGGCCCAGGGCGGCACCATCCTGAAACGTGGCCAGGACCTCGCCCAGGTTTTGCGGGTCTTGCTCAGGAAGCCGAAACTGGCAACATGACTTCAACAAAAAACCCCGGTGCTGCCACCGGGGTTTTCGATTATTGAGATCGCTTCTGAATCCTTATTCGCGGCCCATGATGCCGAGAATGTTGAGGATGTGAACAAAGATCGTCACGAACGAGCCGTAGAGCATGAAGGCACCGAAGATCGACTTGCCCTTGGCGACACCAGCGGAGTCACCTTCCACATACATCTCCTTGATCTGCTGGGTCTCGTAGGCGGTGATACCGGCAAACAGCAACACCGTCACGATCGAGATCAGCAGGCTGAACATCGTGCTGGCGATGAAGATGTTGGCAATGATGGCAACCAGAATGCCGATTGTCGCCATCATGAAGAATGTGCCCATGCCCGACAGGTCACGCTTGCTCACGTAGCCTGCAAGGCTGGTGGCACCGAAGGTGACGGAAGTAATAAGGAAGGCGCGAAGCACAATGCCAGGGTCAATCGCCAGGAAGCTGCCGACCATGGGGGCAATCATCAGGCCCCAGAGCGCCGCATAGCCCCAATAGGCTGCGTGGGCCACGGCCGCATTGCCCGAGAAGATCAGGCGCGGCGCAAAGAAGCCAAGGCCAAGCGTGGCGATGAAGAACACCCATTTCAGGCTGTAAACGGCAGCGAGCGCAGCCGGGTTTGCAGCGACAGCCATGACGACGACCGCCGTAAGGGCGACACCCAAGGCCATATAGTTGTAAACGCCCAGCATGTAGGAGCGCAGACCTTGGTCAACCCCCACTGTGGTCGCCGTGCGTGTTTGCGGTTGATAACGAACCTCAGCCATTTTTCCCTCCAAGAAAACCTTTTCGAATATGGGGGTGCCCGCCCGCCCCGTCAAGTTACCGGCGTGTAATTTCTACCGGCGTCTTGTGCTATCCCTTTGCGATTTCATCCATTTTCTGCGCCAGGGCCACATCTAGTGCGGTCACACCCTGGGCCGAGTGGGTGGTGAGCATCACCTCGACCTTGCCATAGACATTGCTCCATTCGGGATGATGGTCCATTTTTTCAGCCACCAGCGCCACTTCCGCCATGAACCCAAAGGCCTTGCGGAAGTTCTTGAATCTGAAGGTTTTTGTGATGGCGTCGCGGCCTGGCACATCGGCCCATCCGGAGAGGTCCTGCAGCGCCTTGATGCGCCCTTGCCCCTGCAGGCGTTCGCTCATGTGAATGCTCCCACCAACGCCCCGGAAACAGGCGAGCCCAAGGAAAAGGTTTCCTCCTTGCCATAAGGGCCGCCACCGCGCAGCGGCCGAGACGAAAACAGCACGAAGCGACGCACATCAAAAGGCGGGCTGCGATAGAGGTTGTGAACCTCGATCCAGCGCTGCAAGGCCCGGGGTTCGGCCTCCTTGAGCCGTGCCAGGGTCACATGCGGCACAAAGCGGTGCGGTTCCGCCGCAAGCCCCAAAATCTGGCACAAGCGCTCATGGGCATCATGCAGGCGGCGCAACGCGCTGCTGTCCTCAATCCCGGCAAAGATCGTATGGGGCTTGTTGCCGCCAAAGAGCCCGACACCTTTGAGCGAAAGCTGGAAGGGCCTGGTCTGCAAGCCGTCAAGGCCATGGGCGATTTCGCGGGCGAGCCCTGTGTCAATGTCACCGATGAAGCGCAGCGTCAGGTGAAATTGTGAGGGGTCCATCCAGCGGGCGCCCGGAACGCCACCCTGCATGATCTGCAGGTCCAGTGCCACATCGGCTGGAATTTCAAGTCCGGTGAAGAGGCGCGGCATCGGTCCCTCCGTCTTTTTATTGCCCAAAGGCTAGCCTGATTCGGGAAAAGGAAAAGTTTATTTTTTTGCCTGCCGCAGCAATGTCTCGGCAAAAGGCAAGAGGCGCGCCACAATGATGTCGACACCGGCAGCCGTGGGATGAAGGCCATCGGCCTGGTTGAGTGCCGCATCGGCGGCAACACCATCGAGGAAAAACGGATAAAGGATGATGCCGTTAAGGCCAGCGAGTTCCGCGTACATGCCATCAAATGCCCTGACATAGTCCTCGCCCAGATTTGGCGGTGCCCGCATGCCCGCCAGAAGCACAGGCAGGTTTTTGGCTTTGAGCTTTGACACGATTTCAGAAAGTGCCGACTTGGCCTGCCCCGGGTCAAGGCCCCGCAGCGCATCATTGGCGCCAAGCTCAACGATGACGCCGTCCACGTCATCGCCCAATGTCCAGTCGAGGCGCATTGCGCCTTGGGCTGCCGTGTCACCCGAAACCCCGCCATTGACCACCTTGACATCATGGCCCCTGGCCCTGAGAGCCGCTTCGAGCTTCACCGGAAAGGCAGACGCGCGATCAAGCCCGTAGCCCGCAGTCAGGCTGTCGCCAAGTGCAAGGAGCGTGATGGGCTCGGCCCGTGCCGCAACACCCGGCACGAGAAAGATGAAGCAGGCCAAGGTGAGGGAAGGGGCGACGGAAATCAGTTTCATCGGCGTCCATGTGGGGCGAATCACCTTAACCTGCAAGAACTTCTCGCTTATTTGATCACCGAACCCCATCTCCCGATCCACATCCTGCAAGGTTCCCCCGATACAATGAACAGCACTGCCCAATCGCCTGGCGTCCAGAACCTGTCACTTCATGATGTTCATCTCACCTTGGGTTCGCGGGCCGGCGCGGTGCAGATCCTGCGCGGCGTTTCACTGGACGCAGCACCCGGTGAGGCGATTGGCATTGTCGGGCCTTCGGGCTCAGGCAAGACCTCGCTGTTGATGGTGATTGCCGGGCTGGAGCCTGTGACGGCGGGCAAAATCACTGTTGCCGGAGTGGCATTGAATGGCAAGTCCGAAGAAGCGCTGGCCCGCTTCCGCCGCGACGCCATCGGCATTGTCTTCCAGTCCTTTCATTTGATCCCCACTCTTACCGCACTTGAAAACGTGGCCATCCCCATGGAGTTCAAGGGACTGCCTGACGCCGAACCCCGCGCCCGCCTGGGCCTTGAGCGGGTTGGCCTTGGCCACCGGCTCAGCCACTATCCGGGTCAGCTCTCCGGTGGCGAGCAGCAGCGTGTTGCCATTGCGCGTGCCCTTGCCTCGGGTGCGCGCATCATTCTCGCCGATGAGCCCACCGGAAATCTCGACCAGGAAACAGGGGCGGCCATCATCGATTTGTTGTTTGAACTCAAAGAGCGCGAGGGAGCAACCCTGTTGCTTGTCACCCATGACCGGGACCTCGCCCGGCGCTGTGGACGTATCGTCGAAGTGCGCGACGGCCGCTTGACCGAAACGCAGCTGACGCTGAAGCGCCCATGAAAACCTGGCTGCGCTATGCCCTCAGGAATTTGCGTTCCGGCCTCAAGGGCTTCTGGATCCTGCTCACTTGCCTCGCTCTTGGGGTGGCGGCAATCGCCATCATCGGCTCGCTTGGTGCCGCCATTGAACGTGGCCTCTCCGAACAGGGGCGCCCCCTGCTCGGCGGTGATCTGGAATTTTCCCTGAACCAGCGCGAAGCGACGGAAACGGAACTTTCCTTCATCCGCAGCAAGGGTGAGGTCAGCCGCATTGCCACGCTCCGTGCCATGGCAAGTTTTGATGGCAAGACCACCTTGGTTGAAATCAAGGCCGTTGACCAAGCCTACCCGCTCTACGGCACCATGGGCTACGAACCGGGGAGCGCGTCGCCGCCTCTTGTACATGTTGGGGGCGCATTCGCGGTGGCGGTTGATCCCCTGCTGCTGGGCCGCCTTGGCGTGAAGCCGGGTGACAGGATCAAGCTTGGACGGGGAAACTTCCGCATCAACGCGGTCATTGCCGTAGAGCCGGATCGTATTTCCGATGGCATTGCGCTCGGACCCCGGGTTCTGATGTCCCATGAGGCGCTGGCCACAACGGGCCTCATCCAACCCGGCAGTCTGGTGACCTGGCGCTACCGTGTGAAACTGGCAGGCGATGCATCACTTGCCGCCGCAAAGGCTATTTCGGAAAATGCCGGGAAGGCGTTCCCGGCGTCGGGGTGGCGCGTGCGCGCAACCGATGATGCGGCGCAAGGTGCCGAACGTTTCGTTTCGCGTCTCGGTTATTTCATGACACTGGTTGGCTTTGCCGCATTGGTGATTGGCGGTGCCGGCATCGCCAATGCCGTATCGGCCTTCGTCACACGGCGCACCGACACCATTGCCACGTTGAAGTGCCTTGGTGTTTCTAACCGTGATGTCCTGGGCCTCTTCCTGACTGAAATTCTGCTTGTGGCGTTGCTTGCCATTGTCCTTGGCCTTGCTGCTGGTGCTGCCGCACCTGCACTGGTCAGTTGGGGTTTTTCTGAAGTGCTGCCGCTGCCGCTTGCAACCGCGGTGGAGTGGCGGCCCCTCGCCTTTGCAGGGGTTCTCGGCCTGCTGGTGACACTGGCATTCTCAATGCTTCCACTCGCCCGGGTGAACCTGGTTCCCGGTGCCGCGCTGTTTCGCAGCCACTTGGCCGAGCGGGCTGCACCCCTGTCCGTGGCACACCTTGCCGTGGCGCTTGCGGCCTTGGCGGCGGCAGCACTTCTCATCCTGGTCAATTTCGACAATCTGTGGATCACGGCGCTTTATCTGGCGGGGCTCGCTGCCGCGTTCCTGCTGTTGGCACTGTTGGCCTATGTCCTGCTGCGGCTCGTGCGCCTCCTGCCAAGGCCCCGCAACATTCTGCTGCGCCAGGCCCTGCATGCGCTCGAACGGCCGGGGGCCTCCTCCGTCTCCGTCATTCTCGCACTGGGTCTCGGGCTCACGTTGTTTGTGGCTCTGGCCTTGACTGATCGCAGCATCAGCCAGGAATTGCGCGCCGGTATTCCCGAAAAGGCGCCGGCCTTTTTTGTGCTTGATGTGGGCAACGCCGAGCTTGCGGCATTTCGCGCCCTGGCACTATCCGAAAAGGGCGTCACCGGCGTGGGCAATGCCCCCATGCTGAGGGGCCGCATCATCAGCGTCAAAGGTGTTCCCGCCGACCAGGTGAAGCCGACTGGCGATGCCTCCTGGGCGCTGCGCGGTGACCGGGGCCTCACCTATGCCGAGCAGTTGCCTGAGGGCTCAACCCTGGTGGCGGGCCAGTGGTGGCCAATGGACTATGCCGGGCCTCCACTTGTGTCGATGGTGGATGAGGTGGCGGAGGGTCTGGGCCTCGCGATCGGTGACAAGATCGTCGTCAATGTTCTGGGCCGCGATGTCGAGGCGGAACTCCACAGCCTGCGCCGCGTCAACTGGCGCAGCATGGGCATCAACTTCGTCATGGTGTTCACGCCCAACACGCTGCAGGCAGCGCCTCACAGCCACATTGTCACCATCACCATGGAAGACGGCGATGAGGCAAAATTTCTTAATGACATGGCGGCGGCGTTTCCGTCGGCCACGGCGGTCCGGGTGAAGGATGCACTGGCAACCGTGAGCGAACTTCTGGGCCAGATGCTGGCCGCCGTGCGCGGTGCCAATGCGCTCACTCTTCTGACTGGAGTACTGGTCCTGTCGGGTGCGCTGGCGGCGGGCCTTGCATCGCGCAGCTACGAGGCCGTGGTGCTCAAGACCTTTGGCGCCACGCGCCGCCAGCTCCTCATCACCTTCATGATTGAATATGGCCTGCTGGGTCTGGTTGCGGCGATGTTTGGCGTTGTCGTGGGCTCGCTCGGCGCCTGGTATCTGGCCAGCGTCATTCTGGAAATGCCCTTTGCGTTTTCCTGGGGCGTTGCCGTGGCAACGGCGCTGATTGCCATGGTGCTGACAATCTCGGCGGGCTTGCTGGTAACGGCGCGGGCGCTGTCGGTGAAGCCGTCGGGATATTTGCGCAACGAGTAGGATTGCGGCTATCACGCGTCCATGGTTGTCCTCAACAAGATCTATACCCGCAGCGGTGACGGCGGCGAAACGGCACTAGGCTCGGGCGAGCGCGTCTCGAAGGCGAGCCTGCGCATCGAGGCCTATGGCACGGTTGATGAAACCAACAGCGTGATCGGCCTCGTGCGCCTGCACTTGGGCGAAGCGCCTTTGGCGCGACTTGATGCCATGCTGGCCCGCATCCAGAATGAGTTGTTTGATCTCGGAGCTGATCTTTGCGTGCCCGGGAGAGACGACAGGGGCGAGACGGTTGAACCAGCGCCGCTGCGCATGCTGGCCAGCCAGGCCGTGCGCCTGGAAAACGAAATTGATGAGTTGAACGAGAGGCTGGCACCCTTGCGCTCCTTTGTTCTTCCGGGGGGGCATGCCGCGGCGGCCTCTTTGCATCAGGCCCGCACTGTCTGTCGCCGCACCGAGCGCCTGATGGTGGCGCTCAGGGCGGAACCGGGTGAGCCAGTGAGCGATGCCGCCATGGCCTACATCAACCGCCTTTCCGATTTTCTTTTTGTCGCCAGCCGCTGGGTCAATGCCGAGACCGGTGTTGGCGACAGGCTCTGGGTGCCGGGCCAAACCCGCTGAATCCGCTCGTCGCAGTACCGGGGTTGGACTAACCTCAAACAATGTTTGTGCCCTTGAAGGACGACAATCCCCTGAAGGTCATCCGTTTTCAGGGAATGACGCTGGCCATCGTGGTGGTGAACGTGATCGTCTTCCTGCTGACCGGTGCCTTGGCGAAGCCGGACTTCACCTCAGCGATTGCCACCAACTATGGCGTCGTGCCGGTGGAGCTTCTGCACCCGGGCTTTGTGGTCCCTGTCGCGGTTCAGTTTGTGCCTGAGCCGCTCACCCTGTTCAGCTACATGTTTCTGCATGGCGGCTGGATGCATCTCATCTTCAATATGGCGTTCGTCTGGGTCTTCGCCGACAACGTTGAGGATGCCTTCGGACACATGGGCTTTGTCCTGTTCTACCTGCTCTGCGGTGTGGCAGCGGCCTTCATCCACGCCACGATGCAGCCTGACAGCCCCGCCCCGATGATCGGCGCATCGGGCGCCGTGTCTGGTGTGCTTGGTGCCTATATCCTGCTTTATCCCAAGGCCAGGCTTTGGGTGTTCTTCTATCTCCCCATCCCCTTCCGCATCCCCGCCGTCATCGTGCTGGGCCTGTGGTTTGCGCTGCAGGTGCTCAATGTCTTTTCACCTGACACAGAAGGCCAGGCTGTCGCCTGGTGGGCCCATATCGGCGGCTTTGCCGCAGGTCTCGTTCTTACCCTGCTGCTGCGCTCGCGCCTGCTGGTGCGGGCCTGAACACATAGGGTATGCCTTCCTCCTCGTGGAAGTGCGTGGGGTTCTCTTCGCATTCCGCCGGCACCATGGCATCGCGGAGATCGGAGAGGATATCCTCGGCCGCCATTGCCGAACGGGCCAGGAGATGCACGTGAATCTCGTCTGCACCCCAGGTGGCCACATGGGCCGCCTCCGTGCTCATCATGGTGCCATCCCAGAAAGGCGTGAAACGCCCCACCGAGAGGGCAATCCGCATGCGCCCTTCGCGCCTCACGGCCACATAGATGGCACCCGGCAGGGGTGGACAGTTGTCCGGGTCATAGACGGAGTGGATGTATTTCCGTCCCGATGCCCCATGCCAGTACCAAAAGCGGTCCTGCAGGCCAAGATCGTTGCCGGGGTCGGAGGGAAATTCGGCGGCAATGGGTGTTCCGTGAATCAGCATGGAACATTGATAGAACAAACATGGTTAATAAATCAAGAACAAAAACGGAACACCAATATTGCCAACATTGCGTTAGCCGCACACCGCGAACCCGCAGGTGAGACAGGTGGTGCAGCCTTCCCGGGCCGTCAGGTCAAAGCCGCCGCAGGACGGACAGCTCCTGTCCTCCTGTCCCGTTGCCGCAAGGATGGAGCCGGTGATGGCATTGGGCCGGAAAGTCGTGCAGCCTTTCAGTCCCAGCGCATGGGCCTCTTCATAGACATGCACGAAATCCGCGAAGGCAAAATCTTCCGGCACGTTGACGGTTTTGGAAATGGAGCTGTCCACATGGGCCTGGGCTGCGGCCTGCATGGCGAGATGTTCCCGTGGGCGCAGGTTTGCAACAGTAACGAGGCTCGCCGGCACAGGCGCCTTGCCTTTTTTCTGGCGCCATAGGCGAAGCGCCTGGTCTTCCATTTTGACCACCCGTTGGCGCCCGTCGGCCTCGAGGATTTTCCGGTCATAGGACAGTGAAAATATGGGTTCGATTCCGCTCGATACGTTGCCCGCCACAAGCGAGATCGTGCCGGTTGGTGCAACCGATGTCAGAAGCCCGTTGCGAAGCCCCATGGCCGTGATGCGGGCGCGCTGTTCATCTGAAAGGGCGCGTCCATATTCCGTGTCGAGATAGGCTACGGCGTCAAACAGCGGGAAGCTCCCCTTCTCGTGGGCCAAGGATGTGCTCGCTTCAAGGGCCGCATCCTTGATCGCCTTCATCCAGTGCGAGGTTGCCGCCACCGCGTCCGCCGAGCCATAGCGCAAACCGCACATGAACAGCGCGTCCGCAAGCCCAGTGACGCCAAGGCCAAGCCTGCGCTTGTTGACGGCTTCAGTCCGCTGCTGCGGCAAGGGATAGTTCGACACATCAACGACATTGTCGAGAAAGCGGATGGCAACGCCTGCTGCCGCCTGCAAGGCCGCGAGGTCCATGTCGGCATCAGCCTCGAAACACCGGCGAACGAAACGGGTGAGATTGAGTGAGCCCAGCAAACACGCCCCATAGGGCGGCAGCGGCTGCTCGCCGCACGGATTGGTGCAGGAAATTGTTTCACAATAGGCGAGCGGATTGAGCCGGTTGATGCGGTCGATGAAAATCACGCCGGGCTCCGCCACATCATAGGTGGCGCGCATGATCCGCTGCCACAACGCCCGTGCCTTCACGACCTTGAAAACCGTGCCGCCAAAACACAGCGGCCAGTCACGGTCTTCTTTCACTGCGGCCATGAAATCATCGGTCACCAGAACCGACAGGTTGAAATTGCGCAAGCGCCGGGGATCACGCTTGGCTTCGACGAAGTCTTCGACGTCAGGATGGTCGCACGCGAGTGTTCCCATCATGGCACCGCGCCGGGCACCTGCCGACATGATGGTCTTGCACATGGCATCCCAGACATCCATGAACGACAGGGGCCCCGAGGCATCGGCACCCACGCCCAGCACGGCAGCGCCCTTGGGCCGCAGCGTCGAAAAATCATGGCCGATGCCGCCGCCCTGCTGCAGGGTCTGGGCCGCCTGCTTGAGGCCATCGAAGATCCCGGCAATGGAATCAGGCACGGTCCCCATGACGAAGCAGTTGAACAGCGTCACATCGCGCGGCGTGCCGGCGCCTGCGAGAATGCGCCCCGCCGGCAGGAAAGCGAAGTCCGCCATCAGGTTGAAAAACCGCTGCTCCCAGATGTCCCGCAGTTCCGGCACCTCGGCCCGCGCCACAGCCTTCGCCGTCCGGGCGAAACTGTCACGGATACCGGCTTCGCCGTCATAGCGGTATTTCAGCGACCAAATATCCGTCGCCACATCAGGAAGGGGCAGAACCTGCAGCATCCCCGCAATTTATGGCCAGCCAGCGCCCCTGTCCAGAAGATGTTCTAGTTTTGTTTCGCCCCAGCCTTCACCTTGGCCATTGCCCTGCCTTCGGCGACCAGTTGGGCAGTCGAGGTCTCGATAGCCGCCTGCAATTGCTGTTCAAATGCCTTGCGGCGCAGGCCCGGCGGCAAGGCCGGCAGAAATTCAATGATGATGGTGCCGGGGTGGCGCAGGAACTTGCGCCGTGGCCAATAGAGCCCTGCATTGAGCCCAAAGGGAACGCACGGAGCGTCAAGTGCGCCATAGACTGCGGCGGCACCGGGCTTGTAGGCTGGCGGATCATCGGGCGCGCGCCGCGTACCCTCCGGCATGATGACGATCTGCCGCCCCGCCGCCGCTTCCTTCCGCGCCCGCGAAATGAGCTTCTTCAGCGCAGCACTGCCGGCCCCCCGTTCCACCGCGATCATGCGGAACTTCAAGGCAAACCAGCCGAACAGCGGAATGAAAGTAAGCTCCTTCTTCAGAACCATGCACGGGTCACTGAGCAGCGGCAGGATGGCAAATGTCTCCCATACGGACAGGTGCTTTCCCTCCACCAGTGCCGCCCCCCGGGGCAGGTGTTCTCGCCCCC
>JANPDD010000284.1:0-2322 GCA_031431295.1 Hyphomicrobiales bacterium
CGCTTCGGGAATCAAGGGAATCCCCTTTCCGCATTTGCAAGAAAATCGAGGGCAACACGCACGTTTCTTGCAAATCAATCGGTGCGGAAAATCAAATCCGTTTAATAAAGTCGGGCGTGCGTGAGTTCTTCACGGACGACGCAGGATCAATTTTTTTGGAGCAACTTTCGCTTCGCAAGCGATTCCACTTGCTCGCCCGTTGCTCTAGAAACTCCATTCGCGTGCTTCGGCGACAAGGAAGTCGCGGAAGGCGGTGACGCGCTTGGTGTCTTTCAATTCCTCCGGATAAACGAAATAGGACTCGTATTCCGGCGTATCGATGGGAAGATCGATCTGCACGAGGTTCATGTCGGGCGCCACCAGATAGTCCGCCAGAATTGCGATGCCAGCACCTGCCTGCGCGGCACGGCGGAGCCCGTAGGCGCTGTTCACCCGCAGCGCCACGGGACGCGGTTCGCCTTCGGCGCGGCCCGCTGTTTGCAACATGGTGAGGTTGTTGAGGTAGGACGCTGACGCGCCGAATACCAGGATGCGGTGCTTGTCCAGGTCCTCTACCGATTTTGGAATGCCGTGTTTCTTGACGTAGTCCACCGACGCATAGACATGGTGGTGCACGGTGAAGAGCTTGCGCTGAATAAGGTCAGGCTGCGTGGGTCTGCGCAAGCGGATGGCGACATCGGCTTCGCGCATGGACAGGTCAAGTTCCTGGTCCTCCAGCAGCAGCTGCACCTGAATGTCGGGATAGAGCTCCATGAACTGCTTGATGCGCGGTGTCAGCCAGATGGAGCCCAGCCCCACAGTTGTTGTGATCCTCAGTTCGCCTGTGGGTTTTTCCTTGCTGTCCATCAGCCGGGTCCTGGCGGCCGCGAGCTTGGTGAACACATCATGGGCGGTGCGGTAGAGAACCTCACCTTGTTCAGTAAGGATGAGGCCGCGGGCATGGCGGTGGAAGAGGGGAACGTGCAGATCCTCCTCCAGCGCGCTGATCTGGCGGCTGACAGCCGACTGTGAAAGATTGAGTTCGTGGCCTGCGTGGGTGAAACTCCCGGCGTCGGCGACGGCATGAAAGATGCGAAGCTTGTCCCAATCCATCAGCGTCATTCCGCCGCCATTTTGTGCGCTGTTGCGGCTGAATGGAGAAAGCGCTCTGCCTCCAGGGCGGCCATGCAGCCCATGCCGGCGGCTGTCACCGCTTGGCGATAGATGTCATCAGTGACATCGCCTGCCGCAAAGACGCCCGGAATATCGGTCTGCGTCGACCAGGGTTTGGTGATGAGATAGCCGCCGTTCTTGAAGGGCAACTGGCCAGCGAAAAGTTCGGTTGCGGGTTTGTGGCCGATGGCAATGAATATACCGTCAACCCCGATGACTTCGGTTGCTCCCGTCGCGACATTTTTCAGGCGCGCGGATGTCACGCCCTTGGGATCGGCGGTTCCCAGCACTTCGTCCAGCGTTGTTTCCCATTTCACCGTGATCTTCGGGTGCTTGAACAGCCTGTCTTGCAGAATGCGCTCCGCCTTGAATTCATTGCGGCGGTGGATGACCGTCACGTCTTCGGCAAAGTTGGTGAGGAACAGGGCTTCCTCCACGGCGGTGTTGCCACCGCCCACCACCAACACCTTCTTGCCACGATAGAAAAAGCCGTCGCATGTGGCGCAGGCTGAAACGCCAAAACCCTTGAACCGGTTTTCGCTCGGCAGATCCAGCCACTTCGCCTGCGCGCCCGTGGCGATGATGAGGGCATCACAGGTGTAAGTGGTGCCGCTGTCCCCGGTCAGTTTCACGGGACTGGCCTTGAGATCAACGCTGACAATCGTGTCCGAGACGACTTCCGTTCCCATGTGCTCGGCCTGGGCCTTCATTTCATCCATCAGCCACGGCCCCTGGATGGTTTTGGCAAAACCCGGATAGTTTTCAACGTCTGTGGTGATTGTCATTTGGCCGCCAGGCTGAATGCCCTCGACGACAAGCGGTTTCAGCATGGCGCGGGCGGCATAGATGGCAGCGGTATAACCGGCCGGACCGGAGCCAAGAATTAGAACCCGGGCGTGGCGGGATGTCATGGCGGAACTCCATTGAAAAGCCTGTGTCCCAGGCAGCTATGAAAATTTAGCATAGCTCATGTGGGAGGGCCTGCAAGGGGGCGCAAGCCCCAAACAGCGAGTTTTCGACATAAACCCGCGATGAACAAGCCATTCAGGGCTGGTTCCGGCCGGCCATGGCAAAACAGCATTCAAGTTCAACGCTGTTCCACTGGAGACTGACATGACCGCCACCCGCAAGATGATCACCTCGACACTTCTGGTCGTGGCGTTCCTGTCG
>JANPDD010000285.1:0-35344 GCA_031431295.1 Hyphomicrobiales bacterium
CCTTCGGACCGGGAAGTTCCCAATGGTGCCATCGAGAACCGGCTGTCCCATCTTGCGGTCGCGGGTCTGGCCCTGGACCATGATACGGGGGCCGGCACATTCCGCCTGCGTACTGCGATGCGGCGTGAAGTTTTCGAAGATGTGGCCCTCTCCGGCGGCCTCACCGAAGACAACAGCGACCGCGACTATGTGGAGCCTTCCGTGTCACTGCGAGGCACATTCAACCCGGGCGCCAGGATCAGGCCCTTCGCGGAGGCCGGTTATGCGCCACGCTTCCACGACAAACGCACGGATCGCAATGGGCTGCGCCGCAATTCCCATGGCTTCTCGCTCACGGGCGGACTTGTCATCGACGATGACGCGGTTTGGTCAGGTGAGATCGGCGCCACAGTTCTGGTTCGGGACTATGAGGACAAGGCCCTTAACTCCGACGTGGCCCCAGGGCTTCTTGCCAACCTGAAGTGGCGACCAACCGAACTCAGCAGCGTTGACCTTTCAGCCACGTTGTCATTGTCGGAAACGTCTTCTGCAAGTGATGGTGCCACGGTCGTCTGGTCAGGCAGCGCCACCGTCACCCATGCGCTGCGCGACAATCTTGACGCCACCGCGGGACTCACCGGCAGCATCAGCGATGCAAGCGGCGGCGTCGATTTGTCGCTTGGTTTGCGGGCGGGCCTTGAGTGGAAAATGAATCCCCACTTCTCCTGGTCGGCGGCCTATGAGGGCAACTGGATGTTTGCCGCAGCGGCGGGTGCCGACTATGAAGAGCATCGGCTGCTCGCCGCCATCATCCTCAAGCGGTAAGGCTGGCTTTTTGGCCCGCGCTTTTCAGACTTCATCACACTCGCTTCTCTACGCCGACAATCCGTCATGGCCCACGCATGTGGGCCATCCGTCTTTGATCGAGGGATGGAAACGGCGGGCTATGACGGATCCTCCGCGTGCGCGGAGGATGACGGGATTTTTTTGATTTTGCCGCATAACGACGAAATCAAACACTTAAGCGGACGCTACGAAAGCCCAATCGGAAGAGTCACGTGTGGCGGCATCCTGTGCTGCGGCCGCACGCAGTTCAGGCAGCATCTGGGCCAGCGTCGGGCTTTGCTGCCAGCGCAGGAAGCCGCCGTGCCCGGCAATGGTTTTTTCGAGCACAAGCCGGAAGGCTGCGCCCAATTCGTCGTGTTCAAGCGCCATGGCCACATTGGCGGCGAGGAAGCCCACCTTGTCGCCGCAGTCATAGGTGGTGCCGTGGAATTTCAGGCCGTGAAAGGGCTGGCGCCGCAAGAGGCGGATCATGGCATCGGTGATCTGGATTTCCCCGCCGGCACCTGGAGCCTGGTTTTCAATCTCGCGGAAAATTTCGGGCTGGAGGATATAGCGTCCTGAAATGATGAGGTTCGAGGGTGCGGCTCCCGCCGCCGGTTTCTCAACCATCTCGGTGATGGAAAAGTGGTTGTCTTGCCAGTCACCGCCACCCACCACGCCGTAGCGGTGCAGTTGCTCTGGTGAAGTCTCCTCGACTGCCACCACATTGCCGCCGCCGCGCCTGTGATAAACCTCGACCATCTGGTTGAGGCAGCCGGGCTCCGCCTTGATGATCATGTCGGGCAGAAGCACCGCAAAGGGCTCATCGCCCACGAGGTGGCGGGCGCACCAGACGGCATGGCCCAGTCCCAGGGGTTCCTGCTGGCGGGTGAAACTCGTTTCGCCTGCCCCGGGCAGATCCTGTTCGAGCATTTCAAGCTGGATGGACCGGCCGCGCCTGCGCAAGGTCGACTCGAGTTCGAACTGCTTGTCAAAATGGTCCTCGATCACGCTCTTGTTGCGGCCGGTGACGAAGATGAAATGTTCAATGCCGGCTGCGCGCGCCTCATCGACCACGACCTGGATGAGGGGTCGGTCCACGATGGTCAGCATTTCCTTGGGCATGGCCTTGGTGGCGGGGAGAAAACGGGTGCCGAGGCCGGCCACGGGAAAGACGGCTTTGCGGATGGGACGGACCATGGTTTTACCTACTCTTAACTGACACACAGCAGGCGTCCGCAAGATTAACGAATGGCCCGCAAATTGTGCTTAAGTTGTCCAAATTGATTTCAGGTTAAGTTTTTGGAGCAGGGACATGGCGGTCTTGGTCACGGGGGGTGCGGGTTATATCGGCAGCCACATGGTGTTGGCGCTGGCGGATGCGGGCGAGGAAACCGTGGTGCTGGACAATCTCAGCACCGGTTTTGCCTGGGCGGTGGCGCCTGCGGCAACGCTGGTGCGCGGTGATGTTGCCGATGAGGTTTTGCTGGCGCGGCTGATTGAGCGGCACAGGATTGACGCCATCGTGCATTTCGCAGGCTCGATCGTGGTTCCTGAATCCGTGTCCGATCCATTGGGCTATTATCTCAACAACACGGTGAGGTCGCGGGCGCTGATGCACGCGGCGGTGAAGGCGGGTGTTGCGAACTTCATTTTTTCATCGACGGCGGCGGTCTATGGCAATCCGAAATCACTGCCGGTTTTTGAAAGTGATGAGGTGGCGCCCATCTCGCCCTACGGCACCTCGAAACTGATGACGGAGTGGATGCTGCGGGACGCCTACGCCGCCTATGGCCTCAACTATGTGGCGTTGCGCTATTTCAATGTGGCAGGTGCTGATCCCAAGGGCAGGTCCGGGCAATCGACGCCGCGCGCCACACACCTGATCAAGGTGGCTTGCCAGACGGCCCTCGGACAGCGCCCGGGCATGGAGGTTTTTGGCACCGACTATGACACGCCCGACGGCACCTGCATCCGCGACTATATTCACGTGAGCGACCTCATTGCCGCGCACATGGACGCATTGGCGCATCTGAAACGCGGCGGTGCGTCGGGTGTTTTCAATTGCGGCTATGGCAAGGGCTATTCGGTTCTCGATGTCATCAAGGCGGTGGAGCGGGCCCATGGCAAGCCGGTCAAGCACACATTCGTGCCGCGCCGCGCCGGTGATCCGGCAGGCATTGTGGCGGGTGCCCAGAAGATCAGGGACGAGCTGGGTTGGAGGCCGCGCCATGATGACCTCGACTTTATCGTGCAGTCGGCCCTCAAGTGGGAACAGCACCTTGAGCGGCGCAACGCGGCCTGACGACCAACCCGCACTTGCCAACATTTCGGATTTGCGCAAAGCTGATGAAGTTTTCCTGAAAAGGAGATGTCCATGCACAGGGCTTTCATTCAAAGCGTTGTATTTACAGCTTGTCTATTGGCTTTCGCAGCGCCGCCGGCGGCTTTGGCAGCGCAGAAGTTGCCACAGGATTCGGTGTCTCGGGCAGCCCGCTGCAATTTGCGGTTTGCCAACTGCACCTGTGATCATCTGATTGATCTCGAGACACTCATCGCCGACTGCGAAAAGCAATGTCAGACACGGTATGACCGGTGCCTGAGATGGGCTGCCCAGGGGAGCAAGCCAAAGCCAAAGTGACAAGCCGACGGCCGTTGATCATCCGGACTTTTTGTCCAAATCTGCCGCAATTGGCGTATCAATGCACCTGGGTTATTCTTGGTCCGGCGCGTCGAATCACGCGCGGCTAACGTGATTGGACGGACGACATGCGGACATGGATTGTGGCCACACTCGCTTTGCTGCTGTTGGCAGGGCTGACCCCTGCCAGGGCCGACGCAAGGTTCGAAGCCTTTGTCCAGTCGCTCTGGCCGCGCCTGAAAGCGGCTGGCATTTCCCGTCAATTGTTTGATGCGGCCTTTGCGGGCATCACGGAGCCCGATCCCGTGGTGCTGAAACTTGCCGAGAAGCAGCCGGAGTTCACCTCCACGACGTCGGAATATCTGGCCAAGGCCGTGACCCCCATCCGCATCGACACGGGCAAGGCCATGAAGGCCGGGGATGCCACGTTGCTTTCGGCCATTGAAAGGAAATATGCGGTGGACCGCCATGTCCTTCTCGGCATCTGGGGCATGGAGTCGAACTTCGGCAAGGACAAGGGTTCCATGAGCGTCATGCGCTCGCTTGCCACGCTGATTTATGCGGGCCGCAAGAAAAAATATGCCGAAGGCCAGATCGTCGCTGCCTTCCGTATCCTGCAAAAGGGCATCCGCAGGCCCGATGATTTCACCGGCTCGTGGGCTGCCGCCATGGGGCACACGCAGTTCATTCCCACATCCTATCTGTCCTATGCGGTCGATTGGACGGGCGACGGCAAGAAAGACATCTGGGGTTCAAAGGAGGACGCGCTTGCCTCCACGGCAAATTATCTGGCGAAGTCCGGCTGGAAGAACGACCGGCCGTGGGGCTGGGAAGTGACGCTGCCGCAGGGTTTCAACCGGTCGCTGATCGGGCGGCAGAAGTGGCGCACCGTTGAAGAGTGGTCAAAGTTCGGCGTCAGGCGTGCGGATGGCCAGCGCTTTGGTGTTGCCAATGCCAAGGCCTTTGTGATGATTCCGCAGGGCATTGATGGTCCGGCGTTTCTTGCCACGGGCAATTTTACGGCGATCATGGCCTATAATTTCTCCCACTCCTATGCCATTGCTGTCGGCCATCTCGCTGACCGTATCCGCGGGCAGGACCGCTTCATTGGCACCTGGCCTGTGATCAACACCGACCTTTCCTACAAGGAGCGGCTGGAGATGCAGCGCCGCCTCACGTCCCTTGGCTTTCAAACCGGCGGTGCCGATGGCCGCTTCGGGGCGCAGACCTATGAAGCGGTGATCGCCTTCCAGAAACGTGCCGGCCTGGAGCTTGACGGCAGGCCCAGCCGGGCGCTGCTGCAACGTCTGCGCAAGGGGCTGTAGCATGTTGGAAGTGCAGTATATTCCGGCGTTGTCAAAGCGTTTTCAATTGCTTTAGCTTTGGGCCAGATTCAATATGCCACGGCAACTTATCTGCATTCAATTGAACGCAGGTTGCTGTAGTATTGTCCCATGTTGAAACGTCTCTTGCCATTTGTCTTTGTCGCCTGCTTCTGTTCTGCCGGATTGGTTCTGGCGCAAACGGCGCAGGAAATTCCGCAACCCAATGAAGTGACAAGCCAGCAGCCGGCCCTGGATCAGTCCGCCGAACCTGCTGTTGTGGCCCCACCAGCCGCCGTCGTGGTGACGGGACCAACCCGCGCGCCCGATGAAAAATTTGGCGGTGCCGACGGGGTCTATCGCATGGTGGTGCTGGGCGACAGCGTGGGCGGCGGACTTGGCGCGGGGCTCGCCCGTCTCACGGAACTTGATCCGCGCTTTGAAGTGGTCAACCGCTCCAACGAGGCTTCGGGTCTGGCGCGCACCGAGGTTTATGACTGGCCTGCGGCCGTTGCCAAGATCCTCAAAGGCAGTTCATTTGACTCGGTTGTGGTTCTGATCGGCGTCAATGACCGCCAGCCCATCCGCGTCGACAAGAAGACCAAAATTGAATACGGCACGCCGGAATGGACGGCCGCCTACAAAATCAAGATCGACACGCTGCTGGCCCGCATCAAGGAAGGAAACGCCAGGACGTTTTGGGTGGTGCTTCCCCCCATGCAGGATCCTGAATTCGAAACCCACATGCAGGCGGTGCGCGAGTTGCAGCAGGAACGGGTGACACTTGCGGGAGAAACCCTGGTAGATATCCGTCCGCCACTCACCAACCCCGATGGCAGCTTCATGATCGGTGATCTTGACAGCAAGGGAAAGCCGCGACGGCTGCGCACCAAGGACGGCATCAAGTTTTCCAGGGCCGGCAACAATTACCTGAGTGACCTCGTCATGGGTGCGATCCGGAAGGCAGAAAACATCCGCGACCTGCAAGCCACCGGCGAGGATGAGACGGCGCCTGAAGCCCAGGTTGCAGTTGCAGTACCGATCACGGCCTCGCCGCTTTTTGGCCAGTCCGGTGTGGACGGTGTGGAAGTCACCTATGAGGCCGAGGCACTGGCCAGGGAAGTGCCGCAGGCCATTGCGCCGGACCTCTCAAACGCCGGCAAACTGGGCCTGCGCATTGCCCGCAATTCCCTGGCGCAGCGCTTCTACCGCACCGGTGAGGTGGCGGGCGCTCCCTATGGCCGCTTTGATGACTTCAGCGTGGCAAGACCAAAGCCGTAAGGCATCGCGCAGTCATTCGGCCTTGCAGGGCTGTTGTTTGGCATGAACGCGGACTGTTGAGGCCGGATGTTTATTCAAGCCTCCGGCGATGCCCGCAGCCGGACGGATAGGGCGCGGGGAAAAATTACCGCCGCAGTTCGGGCAAACGCCGTGCAAGGCCGATTCGACGCAATCCCGGCAGAACGTGCACTCGAATGTGCAGATCAGGGCCTCGGCACTTTCCGGTGGCAAGTCCTTGTCGCAACATTCGCAATTTGGCCTCAGGTCGAGTCGAGCCATTTGCCTACCTCGGCAGCGTCGTTGAACCCATGAGGAATTCATCCACGGCGCGCGCCGCCTGCCTGCCTTCGCGGATGGCCCAGACCACAAGGGATTGCCCGCGCCTTGCATCACCGGCGGCAAAGAGCTTTTCAAGGGAGGTCTTGTAGTCCTTGACGTTGGCTTCCAGATTGCCGCGTTGATCAAGCTTCACGCCCAGGCTTTTCACCATGCCGTCGTGCACGGGATGGACAAAGCCCATGGCGAGGAGGACAAGATCAGCCTTCAATTCAAATTCCGTGCCGGGAACGGGCTTCATGTCGGAACCGGCGCGGGCACATTGCAGTGCCTTCACTTTTCCATCTTCGCCGCGAAAGGCAGTGGTCAACACGGCAAAATCACGCTCGGCCCCCTCTTGATGGGATGACGAAGTGCGCAGCTTCATCGGCCAGTTGGGCCAGGTGAGCTCTTTGTTTTCCCTCTCCGGCGGTTTTGGCATGATTTCGATTTGCGTCACCGAAAGTGCGCCTTGGCGAATGGAGGTGCCGATGCAATCCGAACCCGTATCGCCGCCGCCGATCACCACCACGTGCTTTCCTTCGGCGAGGATGGGCTTGTTGTCGAGCTGGCTTTCCTTGCCCACGCGGCGGTTCTGCTGCGGCAGGAAATCCATGGCGAAGTGAACGCCGTCAAGATCGCGGCCCGGCACGGCCAAGTCACGGGACTTCTCGGCGCCTGCGCAAATCACGACGGCATCAAAGCTGTCAACAAGTTGCCGCGCATCCTGGGTTACGCCGATGTGGGCGCCATGGTGGAACACCACGTCTTCGCCCTCCATTTGCGCCACGCGCCGGTCAATCAAGTGTTTTTCCATCTTGAAGTCGGGAATGCCATAGCGCAGCAGACCGCCGGCCTTGGCGTTCCTCTCAAAAACATGAACACTGTGTCCGGCGCGGGCCAGTTGCTGGGCGGCGGCAAGACCTGATGGCCCTGATCCCACAACGGCAACTTTCTTGCCGGTCTTTTCCGCAGCGGACAGCGGCTTGATCCAACCCTGCTCCCAGGCCTTGTCAACGATGGCGCATTCAATGGTCTTGATGGTGACGGGCGTCTCATCCAGGTTCAAGGTGCAGGAGGCTTCGCATGGTGCGGGGCAGACGCGTCCCGTAAACTCCGGAAAGTTGTTGGTGGAGTGCAGGTTGCGCGAGGCCTCTTCCCACAGGTTGTTGTAAACAAGGTCATTCCAATCGGGGATCTGGTTGTTCACCGGACAGCCCGTGTGACAATAGGGAATGCCGCAATCCATGCAGCGTGCGGCCTGGGATTTCGTCGCCTCGTCACCCAGCGGAATGGTGAATTCCCTGTAGTGGCGCACGCGGTCGGAGGCTGGCGCATACTTGCGGTCCTGCCGGTCGATTTCGAGAAAACCCGTGATCTTGCCCATGTAGACACCTATACGAATTTATGATATACATTGTGGCTTAATGTATATCCATGATTGGAATTGTAGAGGGTGTTATGAAAGTCTCGAAATGGGGAAACAGCCTGGCGATCAGGCTGCCTGTGGACATGGTGGAAAAGCTTGGCGTCAAAGAGGGTGATGAACTTTATGCGATCCCCGGAATGGGCGAGGAACCCTCTGTCAAAATCGCAAGAAAGATAACACGTGAAGAGCGGCTTCGCCGCCTTGAGGAATTTCGCAAAACGGTAAAATGGCCCGCTGACTACAAGTTTGACCGGGGGGAGGCCAATTCGCGTGGAGACTAGGTTTTTTCTCGACTCTAACATTTTGCTGTATCTGGTGGGGCCTGATCCCAGGAAAGCATCAATCGCCGAAACGCTTTTGCGCCAAGAACACACAATCAGCGTCCAGGTCTTGAACGAGTTTGTTCGGGTTGCACGCAACAAGCTCAAGATCGATTGGCCTATAGTCGAAGAGGCATTGGCTTCAGCAAAGGAGTTCTGCGACGTGGTTCCGCTTACCCTGGAAGTCCACGCCCGCGCGGTCGAAATCACAAAAGCCTCGCTTATCAACATACACGACGCCAACATCGTCGCTGCCGCAGAGCTTGCCAATTGTGATATTCTGTACACGGAAGATTTGAACCATGGCCAGTGCATTGGCCGGGTCACCATCCGCAATCCGTTCTTGGGCGATTGAGTACGCAAATCGTCAACCCGTCAGGCAGCTGCCAGCGACTTGAGCGCCGCTTCAGACAGATTTTGTTTTGCATCCAGCATCTCGATTCCGACAATGCGGCCTCGGTTGTCCAGATCAAGAATGATACCGGGACGAAGTTCCTCGGTCTTCTCAATCTTGTCATCAGAAAACTTGACATAGATCGCGTTTGCTTCTGGATCATACTCTGTTTTCATTTCCGCTTCTCCTGGTTACGGTCAAAAAACGCGGTGACAACAACATGCGCGGGTTTGTCCATGCGATAGACGACCCTCAGCCATTTGTCTTCCGCTTGTGGAATCTGCCTGAATGCCAAGTTCAGGGTTTGATCCCGCACATCTTCTCTCACACTTGCCGGTGACCGCAACGTGTCCTCTATCCACTCAAGTGCAATTCCACGACGACGCATCATCAGTACCGCATGAGCCGTCAAGCGCACGGCTTTTACGGCATTCATTTACGCGCTCCGCTTCACGCCGACGGTCAGGCCGTCACTTGTTTCCTGGGCTTTTTCAAGTTCCGCCAGGGCTCTCGCATATTCCACCGGCATGACCTTGACGAATTTGGGCAGATAGGTCGCCCAGTTGTCGAGGATCGTCCTGGCCTTGCTGGAGTCTGTGTACTTCACGTGGCGCACCAGCAGTTCATGAATGCGCGTGGCGTCATGCTTGTCCATGCCGGAGGTGATGTCCACCAGGCCATGGCTTTCAAGATCGCCGCCATGGTGCTGGTGCTTTTCGAGTAGTTCTTCCTCTTCCGGCACAGGCTGGAGATCGACCATGGAGAGGTTGCAGCGCTTCTCGAAAGTCTTGTCCTCGTCGAGCACGTAAGCAACGCCGCCCGACATGCCAGCGGCGAAATTGCGGCCCGTGGGGCCGATCACCAGCACACAGCCGCCCGTCATGTATTCGCAGCCATGGTCGCCGGTGCCTTCGACGACGGCAACGGCACCGGAGTTGCGCACGGCAAAGCGTTCGCCTGCGACACCACGGAAGTAAGCCTCGCCCGTGATCGCACCATAGAGCACGGTGTTGCCGACGATGATCGACTCCTCCGGCTTGAAGCCCACTTTGGCGTTGGGCTTGATGATGATCTTGCCGCCGGACAGGCCCTTTCCGACATAGTCGTTGCCTTCACCGGTCACATCCAGCGTCACGCCCGCCGCGGCCCAAGCACCAAAACTCTGGCCCGTGACCCCGTTCAACTTCACGGTGATCGTGTCCTCCGGCAAACCCGTGTGGCCATAACGCTTGGCCACTTCGCCGGAGAGCATGGCACCTGCCGTGCGGTTTGAATTCTTGATCCGGGTTTCGATCACAACTTTTTCGCCGCGCTCCAGTGCTGGTGCCGCTTTGGCGATCAAGTCGCGGTCGAGGATTGTGTCGAGGCCGTGGTCCTGCGCCATCACACGCCGTGTGGCGATGGGGCCAGTGACATCAGCCTTGGCAAAGAGCTTGCCGAAGTCGAGGCCCTTGGCCTTCCAATGGGCAATGGCCTTTTTGGTGTCAAGCCATTCGGTGCAGCCTGTCAGTTCCTCAAATTTGCGGAAGCCCATGGCTGCCATGAGTTCGCGCAGTTCCTCGGCGACAAAGAAGAAGAAATTGATCACATGCTCGGGTTGACCCTTGAAGCGCTTCCTGAGTTCGGGGTCTTGTGTGGCCACACCAACAGGACAGGTGTTCAAATGGCACTTTCGCATCATGATGCAGCCCGCTGCAATCAAGGGTGCCGTGGCAAAACCGATTTCGTCGGCGCCAAGCAGGGCCGCAATCAAGACATCGCGCCCGGTACGGATGCCACCATCGGCCTGCACCCAGATACGGCCACGGAGGTCATTGACCACGAGCGTCTGCTGGGTTTCGGCAAGGCCGATTTCCCAAGGTGAGCCCGCGTGCTTGATGGAGGTCAGGGGCGATGCACCGGTGCCGCCTTCGTAACCGGAAATTGTCACGTGGTCGGCATGGGCCTTGGAGACTCCGGCTGCCACCGTGCCCACGCCCACTTCGGACACAAGCTTCACCGAGACCTGGCCCGCCGGATTGACGTTTTTCAGGTCGAAGATCAGCTGTGCCAGGTCCTCGATGGAATAGATGTCGTGGTGCGGCGGCGGCGAGATCAAACCCACCCCCGGTGTTGAATGGCGCACCTTGGCAATCGTTGCATCGACCTTGTGGCCCGGCAATTGGCCACCCTCGCCGGGCTTGGCGCCTTGCGCCATTTTGATCTGCATCATGTCGGAGTTGACGAGATATTCCGTCGTCACGCCAAAGCGGCCGGACGCCACTTGCTTGATGGCGGAGCGCATCGAGTCGCCATTGGCCATCCGCACATAGCGGTCCGCCTCCTCGCCGCCTTCGCCCGTGTTGGACTTGCCGCCGATGCGGTTCATGGCGATGGCAAGGGTGGTGTGGGCTTCGCGGCTGATGGAGCCATAGGACATGGCCCCCGTGGCGAAACGCCTGACGATTGCAGCGGCGGCCTCGACGCTCTCCAGGGGAACCGGCGTCCTTCCCATCTCGTCTGCGGACTTCAGGCGGAAGAGGCCGCGCAGCGTCCTCAGCTTCTCGCTCTGCTCGTTGATGAGGCGGGCATACTCCTTGTACTTGTCTTGCGAATTGCCGCGCACCGCATGCTGCAGCGATGACACGGTCTCAGCGGTCCAGACATGGGACTCGCCGCGGATACGTTGGGCATAGTCGCCGCCCACATCAAGCTCTGTGCTCAGAACAGGGTTCTGGCCAAACGCATCTTCATGACGGGTGAAAGCTTCCTCCGCCACTTCAGCGAGGCCGATGCCTTCAACCTGCGTTGCCGTGCCGGTGAAATACTTCTTCACGAATTCCGTGGAGAGGCCGATGGCGTCGAAAATCTGCGCGCCGCAATAGGACTGGTATGTGGAAATGCCCATCTTGGACATGACCTTGAGAATGCCCTTGTCCACCGCCTTGATGTAGCGCTTGACGGCCTCATGGGCCGAGACCTTTTCATCCAGCGTCGGCAGCAGGGCTTCCAGTGTCTCAAAGGCGAGATAGGGATTGATGGCTTCCGCGCCGTAGCCCGCAAGGGCGCAGTATTGGTGCACTTCACGGGGCTCGCCCGATTCGACCACAAGGCCCACCAGCGTGCGCAAACCCTTGCGGATCAGATGATGGTGGGTGGCAGATGTGGCAAGCAGCGATGGAATGGCGACACGCTCGGCCGACACGGCGCGGTCCGAAAGGATGATGATGTTGTAACCGTCGTTGACGGCGCGCTCGGCCATGGCACAGACGCTGTCAAGGGCAGCCTCCATGAACTCCGCGCCATTGGCCACATCATAGGTGATGTCGATCGTTGCCGTGCGGAACGGATTGTCGCGCACCGAGCCGATGTTGCGGATGCGCTCAAGCTCTTCATTGGTCAGAATGGGCTGGGAGACTTCGAGGCGCATGTGCTTCGAGGTGCCCTTGAGATCCAGGAGGTTGGGGCGCGGCCCGATGAAAGAGACGAGCGACATGACAAGCTCTTCGCGGATCGGGTCGATGGGCGGGTTCGTCACTTGCGCGAAATTCTGCTTGAAATAGGTGTCGAGCAGCTTCGCGCGGTCCGACAGCGCCGAGATGGGTGTGTCATTGCCCATGGACCCCACAGCTTCCTGGCCCGTCGTCGCCATGGGCGACATCAGGATCTTCAAGTCTTCCTGGGTGTAGCCAAAGGCCTGCTGGCGGTCGAGCAGGGGCACGGCAATCCTGGGCCGTGCTGACTTGGCGCGTGGCAGGTCGCGCAACACAACCTGCGTGCGCTTCAGCCACTCCTTGTAGGGATGCGCGGTGGACAGGTCCTTCTTCAGGTCTTCGTCGGAAATGATCTTCTTCTTGTCGAGATCAATGAGCAGCATCTTGCCGGGCTGCAGGCGCCACTTGTGGGTGATCTTTTCCTCGGCAAATTCGAGGCAACCCATTTCGGAGGCGAGCATGACAAAGCCATCGTCGGTGACAAGGTAGCGCGAGGGGCGAAGCCCGTTGCGGTCCAAAGTTGCACCGATCACCTTGCCGTCTGTGAAGACCATGGCGGCAGGGCCATCCCAGGGTTCCATCATGGCGGCGTGGTGTTCGTAGAAGGCGCGGCGGTCCTCGTCCATCAGCGGATTGCCGGCCCAGGCTTCTGGGATCAGCATCATCATGGCATGGGGCAGCGTGTAGCCGCCCATGTAGAGGAATTCGAGCGCGTTATCAAAACAGGCGGTGTCGGACTGGCCTTCATAGGAGATGGGCCAGAGCTTGGAGAGGTCTTCACCCAGCACATCCGACTTCATGTTGGCCTGGCGTGCCGCCATCCAGTTGAAATTGCCGCGCACGGTGTTGATTTCGCCATTGTGGCAGACGAAGCGATAGGGGTGCGCCAGCGGCCAGGACGGAAATGTGTTGGTGGAAAAGCGCTGGTGCACCAACGCAAAGGCGGAGGTGACGCGCTCGTCCTTCAGGTCAAGATAATAGTTCGGCAGTTCGGCACCCAGCACCAGGCCCTTGTAGACGATGGTCCTGCCCGAAACGGAAACGGGGTAGTAGCCGCGCGCCTTGTTGCCGAGGACATTGATGACGCGGTTTGACACCACCTTGCGGCACACAAACAGCTTGCGCTCAAACTGTGCTTCATCGCGGATGGTGGGTCCCCGGCCGATGAATACCTGACGGTGCACGGGTTCGGTGTCGACGACAGAATATCCCAGCACCGAGCGGTCCACCGGCACGTCGCGCCAGCCCAGAACCTTGAGACCCTCTTCACGGGCGGTTTCCCACCAGATGCGCTCAATGTCATGGCGATAGACGGGTTCGCGCGGCATGAACAGATAGCCCACGCCATACTGTCCGGCGGCGGGCAGCTCGATGCCACTGCGCCTGGCTTCCGCCGCAAACAGGTCGTGGGGAATCTGGATGAGGATGCCAGCGCCGTCACCGGCCTTGGGGTCAGCACCCACGGCACCGCGGTGTGCCAGGTTCTTCAGAATCCGCAAGCCATCGGCTACGGTTTTGTGGCTCTTGATGTTGTTGATATTGGCGAGAAGGCCGATGCCGCAGGCATCATGCTCGTTGCGGGGATCGTAGAGTCCATGGGCCTCACGCATTCCTTCGTATTGGCCCTCATACTGGCCCTCATACTGGCCCTTTGGCTGGACGTGATGACTGGTCATGGCCGCACCCCTCCAAAACGTTCTGTGGCTGAAACAGAAAGGACAGTATAGCTGTCCTTTAAATACACCTTTTGGGGCGCTGGGCGCAAGGAAAGATTCAAACCGGAGCGAAAATCGTAATTTTATTGCGCAAACTTTGGTCATTGACACAGATGGCGCAATTCTCTGTCTTCGGTTGCGGAGCCTTGATTTCAAGGCCTGAGATGGAAAGTTCCCATAACATCTTCCTGACTTCATCTTGGATGAAGTGTTGGCGCGGGTTGTGCCATTGTTTGAATAGAAGCCATTCGGAGACTGCTCGCTCCATATCTGAAAAAGTGAACCCCATGCCCCAACCCATCATCCATTCCTGGTTCGACCAGCCGAGCAACACCGTGACCTATCTGGTGGCTGATCCGGTGAGCAAACGCGCCGCGGTGATCGACCCGGTGTTCGACTATGACCACAAATCCGGAAAGGCCAATGTGGCCTCGGTCGAGGTTGTGCTGGCGAAAGCGGCGGCGGAGGGCATTGGCATTGACTGGGTTCTGGAGACGCATGTGCATGCCGACCATCTGTCGGGAGCGCCCTACATCAAGCTGAAGACGGGCGCGAAAGTTGTGATCGGCGAGAACGTCAAGCAGATTCAGCAGATCTTCCGGCCCATCTTCAACGCCATGGATGTATCAGGGTCCGGTGCAGAGTTTGACATGCTGGTGAAGGATGGCGACCGCCTTGCGATCGGTGAACTCGCGGTTGAGGTGATCGCAACACCGGGACACACACCGGCCTGCGTGTCGTTCAAGGTTGGTGATGCGGTGTTCGTGGGCGATACCATGTTCATGCCGGATTACGGCACGGCGCGGGCGGATTTTCCGGGCGGCGATGCGCGGCAATTGTACCGTTCCATCCGCAAGCTGCTGTCACTGCCGAAGGAGACGCGGCTTTTCATGTGCCATGACTATCTGCCCGTCAAAGGCCGCAGAGAGAATGCCTGGGAGACAACCGTGGCGGAGCAGCTTGCCAACAATGTTCATGTGCACGAAAGTGTGTCGGAGGACGCGTTTGTGGCGATGCGCGAGGCCCGCGACAAGACGCTTGCTGCGCCCATGCTGCTGCTGCCGTCGATCCAGGTCAACATGCGGGCCGGAAAACTGCCGCCGCCGGATGCCAACGGTGTGAGCTACATCAAGGTGCCCATACGTCTTCAAAGTTAGCGCGGGTTGCAGGATAGGCACGACATGGAAAACTCGAAACTCTTTGGCGAAAACCACCGCGACCTGCAGCGCAAGTTTGACTCCGTCCGGATGGCCGACCGCATCGAGGAGCGGCTGGTGCACGATCACATCACGCCAGATGACCAGCGTTTCATCGAGCGGATGAACATGTTTTTTCTGGCGAGCGTCGACAGCGGCGGCCAGCCGTCCTGTTCGTACAAGGGAGGAGCCCCCGGCTTCGTGCGCGTGCTGGACGGGCGGACCCTGGTGTTTCCGAACTATGATGGCAACGGCATGTTTTTGTCGATGGGCAACACCCGTGACAATCCGGCGATCGGCATGCTCTTCATTGATTTTGAGAACCCCAGCCGCCTTCGCCTGCATGGCATGGCGCGTATCGACAGGCCCGACAGTGTCGATCCACCTTACCTGGAGGCACAATTTGTCGTGCGCGTGGCGGTGACACAGGTGTTTCCAAACTGCCCACGCTATATCCACCGCCAGAAGCAGGCTGAGGTATCGCCCTTTGTGCCGCAGCCCCATGTCGAGACGCCGGTGCCCGGCTGGAAGCGGAGCGTGTGGGCAAGCGATGTCTTGCCAAAGGACGACCCGGCACAGTGACATAAATCTCAATTTCCGTCATTCCGGCCAAGCGCCGATTGCGTTGCAATTGCCTGATGCGCAGCATGAGGTTTGTGCGCGAGCCGGAATCCAGCTTTGGCTGCCACATTTGCGGAACCAAAGCTGGATTCCGGATCGCGGGCAACGCGTTGCATTCGCAACGCTCAAGGCTCCGCCTTGGCCCTTGTCCGGAATGACGGGTTGGGAGGAGGGGCGCGTCACCTCTCCACCCGTGGAGTCTGGAATATACACCTATAGATTGAAATCAATTCTGGTCCATCAAATTTGCCCGCACACGCGATTCTGCTCCTCTCCGCTATCCCCCTACCGGGCCACCCCTGAAACGCGCTGTGGAGCCTCCTGTGTTGATTTAAACACCTATCATAGGTTTATTATCCGATACAGTCATTGACCGGGGCGTTTGGGCGGGTAAAAGGCTCTGACCCACCCGATCCGGACCCTCCATGACACTTTCCCCACGACTGCGCGGCATCATCTCCATCGTGCTGTCAGGCCTCACCTTTGTTTCCTGCGACAGTTTTCTCAAGTTGCTGCTTTTGGAGGTGCCGCCCATGCAGGCGCTGGTGCTGCGCGGCATTTCGGCTGCGATCTGCAACCTCGTCCTGCTTGCCGTCCTTGGCCAGTTGAAGCATCTGCCCAAGGGTTTTGGTTTTTGGACCATGCTGCGGGCGCTCACTGAAGTGGTTGCGGTCATGGCTTTCATCATCGCGCTCGCCCATGTGCCGCTGGCTGACGTGACGGCAATCAATCAGGTGGCACCTCTCGTGGTGTTGGCGGGTGCAAGCCTGATTTGGGGCGAGCATGTGGGCCTGTTACGCTGGCTGTTGATTGCCCTTGGCCTTGCGGGTGCGCTGGTGGTGGCGCAACCGGGCTCGGATGGTGCTTCGCCTTTTGCACTGCTTGCTTTCATCACCGCCCTTGCATCCGCAAGCCGCGATCTCCTCTCACGCAAGGCACCAGACGATGCGCCGGGATTGGTGGTCACATTCACCGTCATCATATTCGTGCTGGCTGCAGCCATCATCAATACGCTGCTGTTTGAAGCTTGGGTTCCGGTGACGCCCGGTTTGGCACTTTACGGCCTTGCCTCAGGATTTTTCGTGATGCTCGGGCACCTGTTTGTCTTCCTGGCCTTCAGGCTGACTTCGGCGCGGATCGTCGCACCCTTCTACTATACCTTCACCTTGTTTGCCGTTGTCTTCGGTGCGGTCTTCTTTCATGAGTGGCCGAATGGACTTGCCATCATTGGCATTGTCATGATCATCACCTGTGGTCTTGGTGTTTTGCTCAGCGAGGAGAGGAAACCGGCATGAATTTTGGTTCTGACCATGTCCAAGGGGTGCACCCCAGGATCATGCAGGCCTTGGTTGAGGCAAACACCGGTGCTGCACCCTCCTACTGCTACGACGACGGTGCGGCTGCCGCACAGGATCAGCTTTCCGGGATTTTTGAGCGTGATGTCAGTGTCTTCCAGGTGATGAACGGCACGGCGGCCAACGGCCTGGCGCTATCAACCCTCGTGCCGCCCCACGGTGCTGTGTTGTGCCATGAAGGCAGCCACATCATGACTGATGAGTGCAATGCCCCGGAGTTGTTGACGGGCGGAGCCAAGCTTGTGGGACTTGCCGGTGAAGATGGCAAGATCACGCCCTTGGCAATTTCCGCCAAGCTCAGGAATTTTGGTCACGATGAGCATGGACCCAAGCCGACAGCGCTTTCCATCGCCAATTCGACCGAGCGCGGCACGGTCTATCGGCCAGAAGATGTCATAGCCTTAAGTGTTGTGGCACGGGAACACGGGCTCAGGCTGCACATGGATGGTGCGCGCTTTGCCAATGCACTGGTTGCGGCGCGCTGCACGCCAGCCGAGCTGACGTGGAAAGCCGGCGTCGATGTCCTTTCATTCGGTGGCAGCAAGAATGGCGGCATGTTCCTCGAAGCGGTGGTTTTCTTTGATGATGGCCTGGCGCAGGACTTCCGCTTCCGCCGCAAGCGGGCCGCACAACTGGTGGCGAAGGGCCGCTTCCTGTCGGCACAAATGCTGGCGTATTTGAAGGATGACCTGTGGCTTTCAAATGCACGTCACGCCAATGCCATGGCAGGCACGTTGGGAGAAGGATTGAGAACACTCAAGGGCGTGCGGCTCAGCCACCCGGTCGAGGCCAATGCGGTGTTTGCCAGCATGCCATTGCGCACATTTGAGATGGTTCAAAAAGCAGGAGCGGAGTTTTGGGAGTTTCCCGTTGCGGGAACAGCGGAGGGCGAGGTGCACTGCCGCTTCGTCACGTCATGGGCCACGACGCCAGATGATGTGCAGCGGCTCCTGAGCCTGATCGGAGAAAACCTGCCATGATCGAAGGACCCATGAAGCGCCTGTTGCAGGCGGAGGGGGGGGTGCCCCAGCGAAGCTGAGGGAGGGGATTCAACTCACGCTCCCCCAACTCGTTGGGGGAGCTGTCCGAAGGACTGAGGGGGGCTCCCCAAATCATCCAGTCGGCCAGGTGTCGGAAATCTTGTAGCCCGCAGGCCAGGGATCGTCCGGGTCAAGCATCAGTGTGGATGTGCCGCTGATCCAGGCGCGGCCGGTGATCTCGGGGATGATGGCGGGTTTGCCGCCAACGGAGGTTTCGCCCGCGATGCGGCCTGTGAAGCGCGATTCAATCACCGAGCGGCCAATGTAACTATCACCCAGTTTCATCAGGCCCTTGGCATGGAGCACCGCCATGAGCGCCGAACAGCCGGTGCCGGTGGGCGAGCGGTCGAGCTTGCCGGGATTGACCACGCAGGCATTGCGCGATGTGAGAACGCCATTCTCCCTGTCCAGCACGCCGCGCAGGAAGCAGAAGGAATAGTGCTTCCAATCAGACAACTCCGGATGGTGGAACGGCAATTGGGCATTGGCGGCCTTCACCAGCCTGCGGCCAAGCTCTGCGACCTGCCTTGCGTCCCGCGGAGTGATGGCGAGGCCGAAATCCGCAGCGTCGGCCATGACAAAACTGTCGCCACCGAACCCCGTGTCAACTTTCACTTTGCCGATCCCGTCAACCTCAATCACCGCATCAAGGTGCAAGGCAAAGGCCGGGACATTGGTGAGAGTGATGGACGTGGCTTTTCCGCCTTCACACCGGGCGTGCACCTCAATCAGACCCGCTGGCGCTTCCAGCAGCAGACGCGTTTCAGGCTCCGTCATCGGGATGATGCCGGTGTCAAGCAACACGGTCGCCACACAAATGCAGTTGGAGCCCGACATGGGCGGCGTATCCTCAGGCTCCATGATGATGAAAGCAGCGTGCGCCTTGGGATTCTTCGGTGGCACCAGCAGGTTCACATGGCGGAACACCCCGCCGCGCGGTTCGTTCAACACGAAGTTCCGCAAAGACTGGTCGCGGGCGATGAAGCGGGATTGTTCCCAGAGTGTGTTCCCCGGTGGCGGGGCAACGCCGCCCACAATCACATCGCCCACTTCACCTTCGGCGTGACAGTTGACGATGTGGATCGATTTGGATGTGCGCATGATTGACCGATCACTTCAGCAGGCTTGCAGTACGTCAAAGAAATGCAGCATCGTTTGGGCTACTTGCAATCACAATCCGCAAGCTCTCGTCATACACGCCATGGCGTTTTGCATAACTTCATTCGATGGCCCTCCTAATTTCGCCCAATCGCGAGTAAGGTTTTCATGGAGGATACCCATGTCTTCGGCAGAAAGAGTCATATTGAACTCATTCCCTGGACCATTGCTGCAGCCGCAACTCCCTGCCAACGAAAATGGACCTGCCCCTCTTGTGAACTCAAGTTCGATATGGAGCGGAACGATAACTTTCGTACTCGGCGCTAGTCGATGAAACTCACCCGTAGTCACACCAACTTTCTTGTTGTCGGACAAGTAAAAGTTCCAAAACTTGTCCGGATCAGCCCTATTTCTAAGACGGACGTTGTTTTGATCGTTTCCATCTATGATGACGAAAAGATCATCTGCAAGCGACCTGCCAAAATTTTCGATAAAGACGTGAAACATTAATTTTAGACTTGCTGACCCAGCACTAAACTCCGGGGGATTTGGCTTGAATGAGCCTTTGAGTATGGGTGTAGGCTTGCGTCCGAAGAGGCCTGCTAGGAGACCGTGAGGAACTGGTAAGAAGTTGGTTCCTGCTCGCATATAGTACCCAAGTGCATTCCTAGCGTTCGAATAGTAGGGGACATTTTGTCCTTCAGGTACAAAAGTAACTACGACACCGGGGGCGTCGATACTGGGCGAAAGTGCGACCGACTTCACCGCAGAGTGAAAAGGTGTAGTCAAACTTCCAATGTTGTTGTCGATGAGGCTTTTGAACCACGTAGGATCAGCAAGGTACTTTTCTCTAACAACCTCTTTGCCAGAAGAATCTGGTCGACAATCCACACCCCAAATGATGACTCCGCCCTCTGAATTCGCAAACCCAGATATAGCCTTCGCAAGATTCTTGCGATCATCATCATGCAGCGTTTTTTCACCTCTGACAGTCGCGACTCCCTTATAGTCCAAGTAGAGTTCCTCGGTTACCTGCTGCGTTATGAGTTCTTCGACAAGTTCGAGGCCCCTAGTGTTCAAGCGTTCGAAAAAAGTTTGGGCCCAGGAATCGATAGTTGACATAAGCGCTCCTTACAAATCGCCCGTCACGCACTTCCTTGCCAGCGCCTTGTATTGCTTGACCGACAACACCACAGGGTTGCCGCCGTCATTGGGGTCGCGCTTGGCGGTTTCGGCCACTTCGTCGAGACGCTTCACATCAATGCCGATGTCGGAGAGCTTGTGGGGAATGCCGGTTTCCTTGCGCAGCGCCAGCACGAACTTGAGGAAGCCGTTGAAGCCGCCCTTGATGCCGAGATAGGCCGCCACGCGCTCAATCTTCTTTTCGATCTTCTTGCGGTTGGCCTTCAGCACATAGGGCATGATGATGCCGTTGAGCATGCCGTGGTGGGCGTCATAGAGCCCCCCGAAGGGATGGGACAGCGCGTGGATGGCACCCATGCCTTTCTGGAAGGCGGTTGCCCCCATGGCGGAGGCCACCAACATGTTGCCGCGGGCATCGAGGTCCTTCGGCTTCTTCACGGCCCTGGCGAGGTTTTCCTTGATGAGGCGCATGCCCTCCAGCGCAACGCCATCAGAGAGCGGATGATAGGCGGGGCAGCAATAGCTTTCGAGGCAATGGGCAAAGGCATCAAAGCCTGTTGCCGCTGTCAGCTTGGCGGGCAGGCCCACGGTCAGTTCCGGATCGAGGATCGCCACTTTCGGCATGATCGCCGGGTGAAAGATGATCTTCTTTTCATGGGTCACCGGATGGGTGATGACGCCGGCGCGGCCCACTTCCGAACCTGTTCCCGCGGTTGTCGGAATGCAGATGTTGGGCGCGATTTTTGAGGCATCGGCCCTTGTCCACCAGTCGCCCACGTCCTCAAGGTCGAAAATGGAGATGGATTGGCCGTGCATCAGCGCAATCATCTTGCCGGTATCAAGGCCGGAGCCGCCGCCAAAACAGATGACGCCGTCATGGCCGCCATCGCGGAACACCTTGCAGCCTGCCAGCACATTTTCTTCCGACGGATTGGGGCGCACATCGGCAAACAGGCCGACCGGCAGGCCCGCCTGCTTCAGGTTGGCAAGGATGTCTTTCACCATGTCAGAGGCGGCAAGGCCCCTGTCGGTCACGAAAAGCGGGCGGTTGATGCCAGCCGCCTTGCAGTGTTCCGGCAGCTCCTTGATGCGGCCCGCACCATACTTGATGGGGTTGGGATAGTTGATGTTGCGGTTGCCGGTGGTCATGGTTCTGCCTCTTGCCTGCTTGATGTCAATTGGAGTTGGAAAGTTCAAGAAGTGCGTCCAATGCTTCATGTCGCCGGTTCCATTGCACAAAAATATGATCGTGGTGGAAGCCTGCGATGACATTGGCGCTGATGGCCTGGTTGCCGAGCGCTGCCGCAAATGCGGCTGTGAGCCCGACAGCACTCAATGAAGAATGGATTTGCAGTGTGATGCGTGCCCATTTGTCGGTTGAATGAAACCCGGCATCCAGAAGCGTCTGGAATGATGCCACAATGGTGATGCCTTCATCTTCCCGGACCACAGCAAAGACTTGGTTCAATGGTATTTCCTGCGCATCGGATGCAACAGCATAGCCATAAGGTTCCGCACCGAGCACGGGGGTCATGCCGCGCAGCAGTTCGGAGAGATCAGTTGCGCCCGGCATGTCAATAGCGCTCAAAGCCGCGTTTCAGTTCAAGGTCAGTGATGCGGCGGTCAAATTCGAACTGTTCCCAGTTGCCGGTGTGGACATAGTGATCGACAACGTCTTCGCCCAGCGCGTCGCGCAGGAACTTCGATTTATCGAGGAGTTCGATGCCTTCGCGCAGTGTCTTGGGAATCTCGCGGAGTTTTTGGGCGGCACTGTAGGCATCGCCGGAGAACACTGGTTCCAGCTTCATCTTCATTTCAATGCCGTCAAGGCCCGCGGCGAGAAGTGCGGCAAAGGCGAGATAGGGGTTCAAGTCAGCGCCACCGATGCGGCATTCGACGCGGATGGCCTTTGTGTCAGCCCCACAGAGGCGGAAGCCGGCCGTGCGGTTGTCAAAACTCCACACCGCCTTGGTCGGAGCGAAGGTGCCCGCCATGAAGCGCTTGTAGGAGTTGATGTAGGGGGCGAGGAAATAGGTGAGTTCGCGGGCGTGGGTGAGTTGGCCCGCCAGGTAATGCTGCATCATCTCGGACATGCCGTGGTGGCCCTGCTTGTCAAAGAACAGGGGCTTTCCGTCCTTGGACCACAGCGACTGGTGGATGTGGGAGGAGTTGCCCGCCATGCCATAGTCCCATTTTGCCATGAAGGTCACGGCCTTGCCGACGCCATAGGCTATTTCCTTGGCGCCGTTCTTGATGATGGCGTGGTTGTCCGCCATGGTGAGGGCATCGGAATACTTGACGTTGATTTCCTCCTGGCCCGGCCCCCATTCACCCTTGGAATTTTCCACCGTGATGCCGGCACCTGCGAGGCCATTGCGGAGTGCCCGCATGTAAACCTCTTCCTTGGAGGTTTGCAGGATGTGGTAGTCCTCGATGTAGTAGCCAGCGGTTTTCATTTTCCGGTAGCCCTTGCTGTGGCAAATCTCGAATGAGTCATCGAAGAGGAAGAACTCGAGTTCGGACGCCATGTAGGCCTTGAGGTTCATGGCATCGAGGCGCTTCAATTGCTTTTTCAAAATGGCGCGGGGGGAATGCGGCACATCCTCATGGGTGTGGTGGTCGAGCACGTCACACAGAACAAGGGCGGTTTTTTCCAGCCACGGCGTCCGCCGCAGGGTCGCCATGTCAGGCTTCAAAACGAAATCGCCGTAGCCCTTGTCCCAGCCGATTGCCTTGTAGCCCGGCACCGGTTCCATTTCGATATCAACACCGAGCAGATAGTTGCAGCCGTGGGTTTCCTCGTGGCCGCCATCGGCGAAAAATTCGCCGTGGAATCGTTTGCCGATGAGCCGCCCTTGCAGGTCCACGAGTGCGGCAACGACCGTGTCAATTGTTCCCGCCTTCACCTCTTTCCTCAATTCATCGAGCGTCAGCATTCCTGTGGTCATGTGCAGCCTCCCAGCTGTTTTCTTGGCAGGCTCAGCGGGTTGCCGGGCTTGCGAGTTTGATGGCCGCCTGCGCCAGCGGCACCGTGAGATAATTGGCCCAGGCATTCTGGCCTGTGTGTTCGGAAATGAGATCGTTGCGGATTTCGATCATGACATGCTTCAGGCCACGCGGTGCGGCGTGCTTGTTCATCAGATAGATGACGCCATCCTTGGGGCCATAGGGTTCGTTGAGCCTTGCCTTTTCGGTCGGGAAGGCCTTGAGCAGGAAATTCGCAAGCGATGGATCGCGATCAAAGAGAAAGCCCACATCCAAGGTCCTGGGTTTTCCATTGTAGACCGGCGTGAAGGAGTGGACGGACGTAAGGATGGATTTTCGTCCCTGGGCGGCGCGGGCGTCCAGAAAATCGGCGATGGCCAGGTGGAATGGCCTTGCAATCTCTTGCTGGCGGGCAAGCCTTGCGGCGGGCGTCAGGTTCCTGTTGCCCGGCACTTCGAACACTTCGCTCAACGCCGGAATGGCGCTTTCATTTTCGAGGCTGCGATTGCAGTCGTAAACGAGCCTTGAATAGTTCTGCACGATGAGTGGCGCATCGAGGAGCCGCGACATGATCTGCGCCGTCGCTGCGGCGCCTATATCCCAGGCAATATGGCGCTGCAGGTCTGCGGAACTGAGACCAAGCGATGCCAAAGCCTTTGGGACTCTGTTCGAGGCGTGCTCGCAGATCAGGACATGGGCTGATGTGCCGGAGGCATTGACTATGCCAAATGGTGCTTGCTCGTCGGCGCCCAGGATGGGTTCCATGATGATCCAGTTATGTTTTTCTTGATCATTCCAGATCACCGGGGGGGTTGTCAAAAGAAGACTGTAGCGGCATTTCGCCAGCCATGCCGCCAGCCATGCCGCCAGCCATGCCGCTTGAGCTGTGCCTTGTGACGCAGAATGAAATTTCGTTGACAGCCAAAATGATTAAGATGGCGGCAATGGCGAAAACGGCAGTGGAAACATTTGACTATATTGTTGTCGGCTCCGGTTCGGCGGGTTCTGTCATGGCCTACCGCCTGTCGGAAGCGGGGCATACGGTGCTGGTGCTCGAATTTGGCGGCACGGACCGGGGACCCCTGATTCAAATGCCGTCAGCGCTTTCCATCCCCATGAACATGAAGCGTTACAACTGGGGCTTTGAGACAGAGCCTGAGCCGCATCTGGGCGGACGGCGGCTGGCAACGCCACGCGGCAAGGTGGTGGGAGGCTCGTCCTCGATCAACGGCATGGTCTATGTGCGCGGCCACGCCCGGGATTTCGACACCTGGGAAGAAATGGGTGCGGCAGGCTGGGCCTACAAACATGTGCTGCCTTATTTCAAACGCATGGAATCAGCCCACGGCGGCGAGGAAGGCTGGCGTGGGCTTGATGGCCCCATGCATGTCAAACGCGGCACGCGCCTCAATCCGCTTTACCAGGCCTTCATCGATGCAGGCAGGCAGGCAGGCTACCCCGTGACGGCTGACTACAACGGCCGCCAGCAGGAAGGCTTCGGCCCCATGGAGATGACCGTGCAAAATGGCTTCCGCTGGTCGGCGGCAAACGCCTATCTGCGCCCGGCGCGGGCCACGGGGCGGGTGAAACTCGTCACCCATGCCTATGCCCAGCGCATTGTGCTGGAAGGCAGGAAGGCCGTGGGTGTTGCCTACCGGCGCGGCGAGAAGACATTTGCGGTGAAGGCGAACCGGGAGATCATCATTGCCGCCTCCAGCATCAATTCACCAAAGCTCCTGCAGCTTTCAGGCATTGGACCGGCGGAAGTCCTGAAGGCGGCCGGGGTCCCGTTGCTGCACAGGCTCGAAGGTGTGGGTGAAAACCTGCATGACCATCTGGAAATCTATTTCCAGGTCAGGTGCAAGCAGCCCATCACCTTGAACGGCAGGCTCAACGTGTTCGCCAAGGGCATGATCGGGGCGGAATGGCTTCTGTTCCAGTCGGGACTGGGATCAACCAACCATTTCGAATCCTGCGGCTTCATCCGTTCTCGGGCCGGGATTGAATATCCCGACATCCAGTATCACTTCCTGCCTGCCGCCGTGCGCTATGACGGCAAGGCCGCCTTTCCCGGCCACGGCTTCCAGGTGCATGTGGGGCCCATGCGGACAAAATCGCGGGGATTTGTCCGTATACGGAACAACAAGCCGGAAGACAGCCCGCGCATCCTTTTCAACTACATGGCACACCCCGATGACTGGAGCGAGTTTCGCTCCTGCATCAGGCTGACCCGCGAGATCATGGGCCAAAAGGCGCTGAAGCCCTTCCGCGCGGCGGAGATTCAGCCGGGCGCCGGGGTCGTGAACGACCAGGACATCGACAATTTCATCCGCGAGCACGTCGAAAGCGCCTATCATCCGACCGGCACCTGCAAGATGGGCGCCCCGTCAGACGCCCTGGCGGTGGTGGACCCTGAGTGCCGGGTGATCGGCATCCACAACCTGCGCGTCGCCGATAGCTCGATCATGCCGCTGGTGACCAATGGCAACCTCAATGCGCCAACCCTGATGATCGGCGAAAAGGCTAGTGACCTGGTCCTGGGACGCGAGGCCCTGCCCCCCTCCAACCTCGAGCCGTGGATCAACCCCAATTGGCGCACCTCGCAAAGATAAGGGCGGGTTTGCGTTTTCACCGGGGCCTGCCTACATCTGCAGCGAGGCAGGACATCAGAACATGGCAGAAACAATGGTTTGGCACGGCACGACAATCCTGACGGTACGCAAGGGCGCCCATGTGGTGATCGCAGGCGATGGCCAGGTGAGCCTGGGGCAGACCATCATCAAGGGCAATGCCCGGAAGGTCAGGCCACTGGGTTCCGGAAAGGTGATCGCCGGATTTGCCGGTGCCACCGCGGATGCCATGACCCTGTTTGAACGGCTTGAGGGGAAACTCGAACAGTTTCCTGCACAACTCACGCGGGCCTGCGTGGAAATGGCCAAGGACTGGCGCACCGACCGCTACTTGCGCCGCCTCGAAGCGATGATGATTGTGGCCGATCCGCAGATCTCACTGGTGCTCACGGGAACGGGCGACGTTTTGGAGCCGGAAGGCGGTGTGACCGCCATTGGTTCTGGGGGCAACTATGCCTTGGCGGCGGCACGGGCCTTGATCGATACGGACATGGACGCCGAAGCCATTGCCCGCAAGGCCATGAGGATCGCCGCCGAGATTTGCGTTTATACCAATACCAATGTGACGCTTGAGAAGCTCGAGACTGTGTGAAAGTTGTTGGGGGTGTAGCCAAGTTTTTATACAACGTCATTCCCGCGCAGGCGGGAATCCAACTGAAAGACTTCGAGTGCGAGAAGAAAAGCAGCCAGCAGTTTACATCATGGCCAGTGGTCCGCGCGGAACGACCTATGTCGGTGTGACGTCCGCCCTGTGGAACCGTGTTTCCACTCACAAGGATGATGGGGTTCAAGGCTTTACCTCGCGGTACGGCGTCCATACGCTGGTGTGGTACGAACATCATGACGCGATGGACTCGGCGATCAGTCGCGAGAAGCAAATCAAGAAATGGAACAGGGACTGGAAAGTCAGAATGATCGAAGAAAGAAATCCAGCATGGGTCGATCTGCATGAGTTGATTGATCTGGAACGTCGATATGAAGAACCCAAGTTGGATTCCCGCCTGCGCGGGAATGACGGCTACCAAACATGACCAACTTCTCGCCCCGTGAAATTGTTTCCGAACTCGACCGCTACATCATCGGCCAGCACGATGCCAAGCGTGCGGTGGCCATCGCACTTCGCAACCGCTGGCGCAGGCAGCAGTTGACCGGGCAAATGCGCGAGGAAGTGTCCCCAAAAAATATTCTGATGATCGGCCCCACCGGGGTTGGCAAAACGGAAATCGCAAGGCGTCTGGCGCGGCTCGCCAATGCGCCCTTCATCAAGGTTGAAGCGACAAAATTCACCGAGGTTGGTTACGTGGGCCGCGATGTCGACCAGATGATCCGCGATCTTCTGGAAGTCGGGATCGGCCTGGTGAAGGCGATACGCCGCAAGGATGTCGAGGCCCAGGCCCACGTCAACGCGGAAAACCGCGTGCTTGACGCATTGGTGGGCGTGAACGCATCCGAGGCGACGCGCGAGTCCTTCCGAAAAAAACTCCGCGCCGATACCCTGAACGACAAGGAGATTGAAATTCACGTGGCAGACGCGGGCGTCCCGAGTTTTGACATTCCCGGCATGCCCGGCGGCTCAGCCTCCGTCATCAACATTTCGGAAATGATGGGCAAGGCCTTCGGGAGCCGCACCAAATCACGCAAGCTGACCGTTGAACAGGCCCATGAGGTGCTGCTGGCGGAAGAGAGCGACAAGCTGCTGGACCAGGAAAAAATCATCGCCGAGGCGATTGATGCAGTGGAAAACAACGGCATCGTGTTTTTGGATGAAGTGGACAAGATTTGCGCCCGCTCTGACCGTGGCGGTGCCGATGTCAGCCGCGAAGGCGTGCAGCGGGATTTGCTGCCGCTCATTGAAGGCACCACGGTTTCAACGAAGCACGGCCCGGTGAAGACGGATCATATCCTGTTCATTGCCAGCGGTGCGTTCCACATCGCCAAACCATCGGACCTGCTGCCGGAACTCCAGGGCCGCCTGCCCATTCGCGTCGAACTGAAAGCCCTGACGCAAGACGACTTCCGCCGCATTCTCACAGAACCCGAGGCCTCGCTCATCAAACAATACAAGGCGTTGATGCTGACCGAAGGTGTGACACTGGATGTGACGGAGGATGGCGTGGCCGAACTCGCCCGTGTCGCCGCCGAGATCAATTCAACCGTGGAAAACATTGGGGCCAGGCGGCTACAGACGGTGATGGAGCGCGTGCTGGATGACGTGAGCTTCACGGCAACCGACCGGGGCGGCGAGACGGTGCTGATCGACAAGGGCTTCGTCGAGAAACACGTCAGCGGCCTCGCCAAGAACACGGATTTGAGCAAGTTTATTCTGTAGCCCTGCCACCCAGGGTCAGGCGCATGATGCCTTTTGGCAATTTGACAGCCCTGTCGTTGGACAAAAACACTTCGCACTGATGTTCCGCTGCACTGGCAACATGCAAGGCATCAGGGGTCTTCAACCCCATCTGTGCGCGGTAGAGACTTGCCCTGACCAGGGTGTCGCGGGTGATGGGGTGCAAATGAAACACGCCCGACTCCTCCAGAAATTTGCGGTAAAGCGCTACCATGTCGGGACGGCTGTGGCGGAAGGGCGGAACCAGAATTTCAAGCAGTGTCAGTTCGCACGTCATGATGGAGCACTCGCCGTGGCGGATGCTCTCGCGGATGTCCTGCAAGTCAGAACGATAGGCATCAAAACCTTCCAGCAGATAGATGAAGATGTTACTGTCAAAATAGGCGCGGCGGCCCTGGAGAGCTGCTCTCAGTCCCATTGGTCCCGCTCACGGCGAATGAACGCATCGACATCCTTTGCCGACTTGAACAGGCCCTTGCCTGCACCAATCCACTTGCCGATGTCCGGGGCGTTGGACAGAGGTGCCGCTCCGCTGGACCTGCGAGCAGGTTTGCGGGCAACAATGTCCCTGGGTTTCAGGACAATGTTTCCGCCCGCCACTTCCACCTCAAAAACATCGCCCAGCTTGGCGCCTATTCTCGAGCGAACCGCAGCCGGTATCGTGACCTGGCCTTTTTCCTTGAGTTTTGTCAGGCTCATTGCTTCCTCCAACAGTTAGAAAGTTGGAATATAGCATAGTGTTGGTATTGGGACAATGCAAGTGGCCTCCCCCTACACCCACTCGCCTTTGCGCATCAGCGGTTCGGTCTGGCCGTCGCGCGTCACGCCGTCGACATCCAGTTCGCCAGATCCGATCATCCAGTCCACGTGGATGATGGAGGTGTTCATGCCCGCCGCCAATTTTTCTTCGGCAGAAAGCGTCGCGGTATTCTCCATGTTCTGCGAATAGACTTGGCCCACCGCGATGTGGGAGGCTGCATTCTCGTCATAGAGCGTTTCGTTGAAAATGATGCCTGATGCCGAGATCGGTGACGAATGCGGCACCAGCGCCACCTCGCCAAGCCGCGCCGCACCATCATCGGTCTCGATCATCTTGCGGAAGACATCGCCACCCTTTTCGGCTGTTCCCTCGACGATGCGGCCTTTTTCAAAACGAACGGTGATGCCGTCGATCATGGTGCCCTGATAGGACAGGGGCTTCGTTGCGCGCACCATGCCATCGACGCGTTCGCGGTGCGGCATGGTGAAGACTTCTTCCGAGGGGATGTTGGGATTGCACAGAATGCCGTTGCGCGCCGTTGAAGCACCCCCCGCCCAGATGTGGTCATCGACCAGACCAAGTGTGAAATCGGTGCCGGGGCCTTTGTATTTGAGCGCCGCGTAGCGCTTGGCATTAAGCATGGCGGTGCGGGCGTGCAGGTTTTTGGAATGTTCCTCCCAGGCCGCCACAGGATCGGCAAGATCGGCGCGGGTGCATTTGAAAATCGCCGTCCACAGGGCCTCAAGCGCCTTGTCGGGCGCAAGATTTGGAAACACCGATTTTGCATGTTGCGGGGTTGCCGCCGCCACCACGCACCAGTTGGTGGCAAAGCCGGTGATCTGCTCGATGACGGGCTTATACGCCTTCGAGCGGGCGCGGTTGGCCCTAGAGACATGGTCCGGATTTTGCTTCGACAGCAACGCCGGGTCTTCGCCGATGATGGCGAGGCGGGCCGTGGAGCCATCCTTGAAAGCCTCGGCCATGCCGTTGAACAGCCAGCCTGGTGCCGCGTCAAAGCTTGCCTCATGCCCGGCTGTATAGCGCATCAGCGCCGTCTGCTCGTCGTTGTAGAGCGTCGTTACCAGTGACGCGCCCGCAACATAGGCATGGTGGGTGACGCGGCGCACAAGGTCAACAGCCTCCAGCGGGGCAGTCATCAAGACCTGCTGTCCTGCCCGCACATTGAGACCGGACTTGATGATGAGTTCGGCGTATTTGTCGAGGAAGGTGTCGTGTGCGGTCATGATTTCACCAAATCCTCGGGCCTCGGCATGGAAATGATGTTGTAGCCGGAATCGACATAGTGGATTTCGCCCGTGACACCGCCGGAGAGCGGCGAGAGCAGATAGACCGCAGCGCCGCCCACTTCATCCAGCGTCACGGTGCGGCGTAAAGGTGCGTGGGCGTTCTGGTAGTTGAACATGGCGCGGGCATCGCCAATGCCGGCACCCGCCAGCGTGCGCATGGGGCCTGCTGAAATGGCGTTCACCCGAATGCCCTGCGGACCATAGTCGCCGGCGAGATAGCGCACCGACGATTCAAGCGCCGCCTTGGCCACGCCCATGACATTGTAGTTGGGCATGACGCGGGTTGAGCCACCATAGGTGAGTGTCACCATGGAGCCGCCATCGGGCATCAGGGCGGCGGCACGCCTGGCAATTTCCGTGAAAGAGAAACACGAGATCACCATGGTGCGGATGAAATTCCCGCGTGTGGTGTCCGCGTATTTGCCCTTCAGTTCATTCTTGTCGGAAAAGGCGATGGCGTGGACAAGAAAATCGATTCTGCCCCACTGTTTTTTCAGTGTGTCAAACACGGCATCAACGGTCGCCACGTCTTCCACATCACAAGGCAGCAGCAGTTTCGACCCCACCGAGTCTGCCAGCGGCTGCACGCGCTTGCCGAAAGCCTCACCCTGGTAGGTGAAGGCCAATTCGGCCCCGTGTTTTGCCAGGTTCTGGGCAATGCCCCAGGCGATGGAGTGGTCATTGGCCACACCCATCACGAGGCCACGGCGGCCTTTCATCACTGCGTCTGTCATTGGCAATTATCCGTTGTAGCGTTGGAGCACGAGGGTGGCATTGGTGCCGCCAAAGCCGAAGCTGTTGGACATCACCGTATCGACCTTGGCATTGTCCACCCGCTTCCTGAGGATGGGGACATCGGCAAAGTCGGGATCAAGTTCCTCGATGTGGGCGCTTTCGGCGAGGAAACCGTTCTTCATCATCAGCATGGAATATATGGCTTCCTGCACACCCGTTGCCCCCAGCGAATGACCGGTGAGGGATTTGGTGGAAGAGATGGGCGGGATCCTGTTGCCGAACACCTGGCGTACGGCTTCGATTTCCTTCCTGTCGCCAACCGGCGTCGATGTGCCATGGGGATTGATGTAGTCGATCTCGCCCTTCACGGTGGCCAGCGCCTGTCGCATGCAGCGCATGGCCCCTTCGCCGGAGGGAGCGACCATGTCGTAGCCGTCGGACGTGGCACCATAGCCGACAAGCTCGGCATGGATTTTTGCCCCACGGGCTTTTGCGTGTTCGAGTTCTTCGAGAACAACGACGCCCGCCCCACCGGCGATGACAAAGCCGTCGCGGTTCTTGTCATAGGCGCGTGAAGCGGTGGACGGACGGTCATTGAATTTGGAAGACATGGCCCCCATGGCGTCGAACAGCACTGAAAGTGTCCAGTCCAGTTCCTCGCCGCCACCGGCAAACATCACATCCTGCTTGTTCCATTGGATCATCTCGGAGGCATTGCCGATGCAATGGGCCGACGTGGCGCAGGCCGAGGAGATTGTGTAGTTCACGCCGCGAATGCCGAAGGGTGTCGCAAGCACGGCCGAATGGGCCGACGACATGGAGGGTGGCACGGCAAAAGGTCCGACGCGCTTGGGGCCTTTTTCACGGGTGATGTCTGCGGCGGCAACAATGGTTCTGGTCGATGGCCCACCGGAGCCCATGATGATGCCGGTGCGCTCGTTCTTCACATCTTTTTCCTCGAGGCCGGAATCCGTGATGGCCTGCTGCATGGAGGCATAGTTCCAGATGCCTCCATCCGCCATGAAGCGGCGGGCGCGGCGGTCCACCTGTTCAGGATCGAAGTTGGGTTGCCCATGCACCTGGCAGCGGAAGCCAAGCTCCTTGTATTTCTCGGCCGCAACAATGCCGGATTTGGCCTCGCGCAGCGAAGCCGTCACTTCCTGCACGGTGTTGCCAATGGACGAGACAATGCCCATGCCTGTAACGACGACGCGACGCATCTTTTCTGCTCCTTAAGTCGTGGCAGGCGCGAACAGGCCCACCTTCATGTCGGTGATCTGATACACCACTTCGCCATCCGCCTTCATCACGCCATTTGCGACAGCGAGCTTCAGCTTGCGCAGGATGAGGCGTGTCACATCCACTTCATAGGTCACGGTCTTCACATTGGGTGTCACCATGCCGGCGAATTTCACTTCACCGACGCCCAGTGCGCGGCCCTTGCCAGGCTCCCCCAGCCAGCCGAGGAAAAAGCCGGTGAGCTGCCACAGCGCATCAAGGCCAAGACACCCCGGCATCACGGGATCGCCCTGGAAATGGCAGGGAAAGAACCACAGGTCCGGTTTCACATCAAGCTCCGCTGTCACGGACCCGAGACCCGCCGAACCACCATCCTTCTTGATGGAGGTGATGCGGTCAAACATCAGCATGGGCGGCAGCGGCAATTGCGCATTGCCCGGCCCAAACAATTCACCGCGCCCGCAGGAAAGGATTTCTTCGTAAGTGTAGGATGGCTTGCCGATGGACATGTCCGTGTTCTTCGCCCCCGAAATGAAATGTTGTTGGGATGGGTTTAGCAGGGGGAAACAGGGAAGGCAAAGACGGAGGTGAATTGGCGCCATCTGCCTTTTGGAATTGTCTACTCGCGCGCTCTTGCGGGCTTTCTTTTACTCTCCTGCCTGAGCAACTTGCGTGCAGCCGCAAGGGAATTCTTAACAATAAACATCTCAAGCGATAAATTCGACGCCAACGCTGCACGTTCAAAAAGCGCGCGGTCTGATCTGCTAATCTCGATGACAACGTCGCCCGCATCTGTGAGATTGTTCATGAAGGGAACGTAGCCCATTCCCAAAACTCCGGCAACGGTCGGTTTATTTCGCAAGCCGCTTGTTGGTCAGGTGAAACCCGCAGGGACATCGCATGCAGCTGCCAAGGGGCCCTCGTCCGGCCTGTCGGCCACCTTCTCCCGGGCAAAGATGCGCGAGAGAAGGTGAAAATTATCTGCCTTCACCCGTTTGTCCTTACAAATGGGAGAGGGTCCAGAAGGGGGATGAGGGCGCAGGGAATGGTGAATTCACAACCTCCGCAAAAACACACTCCGCACCTTGTGGTCGGCACCTTTGCGCAGAACCAGATCGGCGCGGGGCCGGGTCGGCAGAATGTTTTCCCGCAGGTTCACCAGATTGATGCTCGTCCAGATGCGTGTTGCAGTGGCACGGGTTTCCTCGTCGTTGAGGCTGGCGTAGCGGTGGAAATAGGACATTGGGTTTTGGAAGGCGCCGTTGCGCAACGAGAAAAAGCGGTCGATGTACCAGGCCTTCAAATCATCCTCATCCGCATCGATGAAGATGGAGAAATCGAAAAAGTCGGATGTGTTGGGAATGCCGCGGCCATCGCGCGGCGGTCGCCCCGTTTGCAACACGTTGATGCCCTCGACGATCAGGATATCCGGCTGATCAACCACTTGGGTTTGGTCCGCCAGCACATCATAGGTGAGGTGCGAATAGACAGGTGCTTCCACATCGCGCTCGCCTGACTTGATGTCGGACATGAAGCGCAGGATGCGTTGCACGTCATAGGATTCCGGGAATCCCTTGCGGCCCATCAGGCCTTCGCGTTCCAACATCGCATTGGACAGAAGAAAGCCGTCCGTGGTCACCAGATCGACCTTGGGGTGCGAGGGCCAGCGCGACAGGAGGCGGCGCAAGATTCGCGACGTGGTGCTTTTCCCTCCGGCCACGCTTCCCGCAACACCGATCACATAGGGAACCTTGAGATCGCGCGTGTGCAAAAACTGGTTCGACGCATGGAACAGTTTTTGGCTGGCCTGCACATAAAGATTGAGCAGGCGCGACAGCGGCAGATAGACCGCTTCAACCTCTGCCAGATCGATTTTGTCATTGAGCGAGCGCACCTCGTCGAGATCGGCGCCGGTCAACGTCATCGGCGTGTCGGCGCGAAGCTCGGCCCACTCGGCCCGCGAAAAGCGGCGGAAGGGCGAGACTTCGCGGGCGAAGTCCTCGGCGAGATCAATCATGATTTTTCGGCATGGGGGCGGGCGGCCTTTTCCACGAGCCCCGAGGTGCCTACGCGGCGCTTCAATTCGTCCATAACCTGAGATGGTGAAACGCCTGCTGCCTGCAACAAAACGAGCAGATGATAGAGCACGTCTGCGGCTTCCCTTGTTGTCTCTTCGTGCTTGCCCTGCACGGCGGCGAGGGCCAGTTCGACCGCCTCTTCACCAAATTTCTTGGCGCATTTTTCAACCCCCTTGGAGAGGAGTTTCGCGGTGTAGGACGTATCCGGCGAGGAGAATGCCTTGGCGGCAATGTCCTTGGTCAGCGCATCCAACTGTTCAAACTTCGCCATCACGCCCCCTTCAACTTTTACCACTCGGCCGCATGGGAATGCCCGCCGCCGCCATCGCCTGTTTTGCCTCAGCAATGCTAAAGGTTCCGAAGTGGAAAATCGAGGCCGCCAAGACGGCGGTGGCGTGGCCTTGCTGAATGCCTTCGGCCAAGTGGGCGAGTGTGCCCACACCCCCCGACGCGATCACCGGAATGGACACGGCGTCGGCAATGGCGCGGGTGAGCGGAATGTTAAAGCCCTTGCCTGTTCCGTCCCGGTCCATGGAGGTGAGCAGGATTTCGCCTGCCCCCAGGGCTTCAACCTCTTTGGCGAAGGTGACGGCATCAATGCCGGTTTCCTTGCGCCCGCCATGGGTGAAGATTTCAAACGTGCCGGGAGACACTTCCTTGGCGTCAATGGCAACGACAATACATTGGCTGCCGAATTTCCCGGCGGCCCGCTTGACAAATTGCCGATCAGCAACGGCGGCGGAATTGATCGACACCTTGTCAGCGCCTGCCAACAGCAAATTGCGGATGTCCTCCAGCGTGCGAACGCCGCCACCCACCGTCAGCGGCATGAAGCAGGCCTCCGCCGTGCGCCTGACAACATCAAGCATGGTGCCGCGCCCCTCGTGGGTCGCCGTGATGTCGAGAAAGCAGAGTTCATCGGCCCCTGCCTTGTCATAGGCGAGTGCGGCTTCGACGGGATCGCCGGCATCGACAAGATCGACAAAGTTGACGCCTTTGACGACGCGGCCATCGGTCACATCGAGGCAGGGAATGATTCGTTTCGCGAGCACGCGGGAACCATGGCAAGCCAGCCCGGTGAGGCAAGTAAAACGCCGGGGTTTGTGTCTGATCGGG
>JANPDD010000286.1:0-37844 GCA_031431295.1 Hyphomicrobiales bacterium
GTCGGCATGTCGGATTCCGCCTCCGATGAAATCGACAATATCAATCTTGCCGGTGCCGACGTGGTGTCGGACGCCTCCTTCGACAATTTCGCCGCTGGCTATTATCTGCGGGCCAAGGACATGCCGGGGGCCGGCGGACTGGCCTCGGGCATGGCCAATGCGCTCGATGGCGAATTGCGCTGGGGCGATATTCTTGACGGCAAATTCGCTGGCGACAGTGGCCGCTTCATCACCTATGTGAGCCCGGATTGGAAAGGCCTGGAAGCCTCGGCGGCCGTCGGTCTGCCGACCGAGATTTTCTTCAACTATACCGATGAATTCCTCTACACCGAACGGACGAACGGCGTGTTCTGGGACGTGGCGCTGCGCTATGCCGACAAGATCGGCAGCGATTTCCTCGTCGAGGGCGGCATCGGCTACTGGAATGACACGACCGAGGAGAAACTGGCCGTCGAGCCCACGGAAGACCAGGGTGTTGGCGGATCATTGGCCTTGCGCCATGTGCCGACCGGTCTCAATTTCGCCGTCAATTTCGGCGCCGAAGAGCACACCGACAATTGCGCCGAACAAGGCGCCCTTTCCGGCAAATGCCGCGGGACCGACAGTTTTCTCAATTTCAAGGGTGGCATCGTCAGGGATATCGTCTCCTTTGGGCGCACGTCATTCTATGGCGAGTTCTACAAGAACTGGAAGAACCCGCACGACAGTGACGAAGACCTGATGGCCACATTGTACGACATCACCTATCCCGATCCTTCGGCCGATCCTTTGCCTGTGGTAGAAGGTGAACTTCTCTCCACTGAAGTAACCGGGTTTGGATTCGGCGTGGTTCAGCGCGTTGAAAAGATCGACGCCGATTTCTATCTTGGTTTCCGCTACTACCGCGCCGAGCTTGAGTCCGAAATTGGCGCTGTCGATCCGCTGGTGGAATTCACGAAGCGGGAGTTTGAGGACTTCCTCACGGTGACGGCGGGTGTGACCGTCCAGTTTGGCGATCTGTTCGGCGATCCTGACCAAATGAACCTCAACAACAAGCGCAAGAACTTCGGCCGCAACGTGCAGTGACGGGGATTCAGCTGGACCGGGCCTCATCCATCATTGCCCGGTAGGCCGACGCACAGCCGCGATCATCGCCGGGCGGCGCTGGCAGCTTGTCCGGTGGTTCAACACCACAGAGATGGGCCACCTTGGCACGTGTTGCCGCAGGGTCGGCCACCATGTCCCCGTAGGCGACATCAAGACTGATCCCCGGCAGTTTCCCGCGCCAGGCGCGCGCCATGTCGCGGTACCACTCAAGATATTCAAAGACTGTTGCCATACCATAGGCGTGGTGATTGCCGGCCCGGTATTGCCGCAGGAGCGTGCGGAGTGCCGTGTCATATGGATCGCGGTCCATGAACACGAAGCGCACATTGGGCAGCACCGCTGCAACCTTGCCCACATAGGGGATAATGGCCGGATAGGTGTCAGTGACGATGTGTGCACCACCGGCGATGCCAGCGACATCTTCGGCAAAGTTCGCCCGCAACTGCCCGTCGAGTGCGGCGGGAAGGTCATTGGGGTTGTGGGTGCTGATGAAGCCGGCAAGCTGCGAGGTTCGCCTTGTGGCCCGTTCAACGAGCCGGCTCTCGTGGCCGCAATGGACACCGGGCAGGGTTGCGGCAAGCTTTTCCAGTGTGGTTTTTCCGGATCGCGATGGGCCGACAATGAACAACACAACCGGACCTGCCGACGCGCCTGCACCTGAACCCACCGGAGCGAAGGCGCGCGCTGCACGCAAGGCCGCCGCCATGAACGGCCGCTGCTTGTGAAACGCCGCATCATGGGCCGGTGCCGCAAGGCGACAGGCGGCCATGATACTGGCCCAGGCTCCGGCATGATCGGCGCGCTGGTCGCAGGCGGCGGCCCGGGTCAGCGCGCACTGCATGGCGTAGGCGGCTTCGCCTTGTCCCTTCTGCCGCCTGACTTTGGCAAGCGCAGGAATGAGGTCGATACCGGCTCCGCAGCGGGGCAACTGGCTCAGGGAGTAGAGTATTGCAATCGAGCTGGGATCAAGGCGATGGGCAAGGTCAAGGGCGTCGCGTGCCTCCTCGATCTGGCCCAATTGCACGAGGCAATCGCCAAGCCCGTGGGCGGCATCGGCAGAGGCTGGCAGTTCCTTGAGAATATTCCTGAAAACATCCGCCGCTGCACCATAATCGCGCTGTTCACGGTGGAGATTGGCCAGCGTCCACAGGAGCGTGTGGTCATGGGGCCGCAAATTTCTCGCCAGGCTGAGGAAGTGGGCTGCCATCGTATGGCCGCCAAGGCCCATGTAGGCATTGGCCAGGTTGTCGAGGGTCACGGCATCTTCGGGGCAGAGCAGTGCCGCAAGGTTCAGGCAGCGATACGCATCCTGGAAACTGCGGCGTTCGAGATGCACGACACCGAGCGTTTGAAGTGCGCCAACGTAATTGGGGTGCTCTTTGAGCAAGGCCTGGCATATGGCCTGAGCCCCATCCAGATTTCCGGCGCGCCGCAAACGCTCGGCCTCCACCAGCCTTGCATGGGCGGCGTGGGAATGGTCCGGTGTGTCCCGAGATGCCGTCATCCCGCGCTCGATAGCGGGTCCCCCGGGCTGGTGCAATCCGGCGCAATCCCTCCGGCTTAACCATCCGAAAAGGTTAATATTGCGTAAATGTCAATTTGTCTTAAAGTGAAGTGTCTTGAGGCCAAGATTGAATGCGGAGGTTGTGGACGTAGCGACGGGGTATTGGGGTTAGTCATGTTGCGTAAAGTTGTGATGCTGAGTCTGGCCTATCGTCAGCTTGTTCTGGCGCTTGTGCTTGCTGTTTTCGTGCTCGGTGGCGTCTTGGTTCGAACGGCGCGGGTTGACATCCTTCCCGAGTTCGATCCCGTGTCGGTTGAGGTTCAAACCGAGGCTCTCGGCCTTTCGGCGGCTGAAGTCGAAGACCTTGTCACCATCAACCTGGAAGAAATCCTCACCGCAGCACCCTATCTCCAGTCCATCCGTTCAAGATCGGTTCCGGGCCTGTCCTCGGTCCTCCTGACCTTTGAACCCGGGACGGACCACATGCGGGCGCGCCAAATGGTTCAAGAGCGCTTGACCATGGCTTGGGCGCTGCCGAATGTCTCAAAACCTCCGATGATGCTGCAGCCGCGTTCGGCCGCGAGCCGCGCCATGATTGTCGGGCTGACATCAAAAGACGTGTCACTGATCGACATGTCGGTCCTTGCCCGCTGGACCATAACGCCAAAGCTGCTCAGCGTGCCTGGCGTCGCCAATGTGGCGATCTGGGGCCAGCGGGCCAGGCAGCTTCAGGTTCAAGTCGATACCCACAACCTGCAGGCCAAAGGGGTCACGCTCGATCAGATTATCGCCAGTACGGGGGAATCCTTGTGGGTTTCGCCGTTGAGTTATCTCGAGTCATCAGTGCTGGGCGCCAGCGGCTGGATTGACACACCCAACCAGCGGCTGGGAATCCAGCACGTGCAGCCCATCACCAAGGCCAGCGATCTTTCCGGTGTGGCAATTGCCAATTCCACCTTCACACTCGGCGATGTTGCCTCCGTGGTCGAGCAGCATCCCCCGCTCATTGGTGATGCGGTCATCAACGGCGAACCGGGCATCATGCTGGTTGTCGAGAAGCTGCCGAACGCCGACGTCAATGGCGTTGTCGAAGGTCTGGAGAAGGCGCTTGCCGAACTCTCGCAGGGCATGTCTGGCATTGAGGTCGACACCCAGATCTACAAGTCGACACGCTACCTCGATGCGGCCATTTCCAATTTTGGCGGCGCGCTCGCCGCAGGCGCCGGATTGATGGTTGTCGCGCTGCTTCTCTCTTTCAGGGCCATCAGGCCCACCGTGGTTGCGGCAACCGCGATCTGTCTTTCATTGGCCGCGGCACTCCTCGTGCTCCATGTGAGGACGTCCACCATCAGCATTCTGGACATCGTTGGGCTGGTCGTCGCACTTGTGGCATTGGCGGATGTTGCCGTCCTCGCGGTTGAGGCCATCATCCGGCGTCAAACCGAACGTACCGGCGGTCGTTCCCAGGCTGACATCATCTGCGATGCACTGGGTGAGATCCGCCAGCCGATAATCTACGGCACGTTGATCGGAATGCTCGCCGTGGTTCCAGTCTTCGCACTTCCAGGCACGCAAGAGGCGTTTTTTGGGCCGCTGGCACAGTCCTACATTCTGGCCCTGGTCGCCGCGGTTGCTGTGACCTTTCTGGCCGTTCCCGGTGTTGCGTTGCTGCTGCTCAGGAAGGACCCTGTCGCAAAGCCCTTGGTCCCTGGCCGGGCATTCATCACCTACCAGCGGATGCTTCCCCGCTTCGTTGCCAGCAAGAAGCCCGTCTACGCCGTTCTTGGCATCGCAATTCTGGCCTTGGCCGCGTCACTGCCACTGCTCACGTGGTCGCCGGTTCCCTCCTTCATTGAGCGGGACGCCATCGTGTCCTGGGAAGCTGCTCCCGGAACATCGTTGCAAGGCATGAACCGGATGGTGAAGGGACTGTCTGACTCGTTGCGGGCGGTACCTGGAGTCCGTTCCGTGTCGGGCCACATCGGACGTGCCGTCACTGGTGACCAGGTCGTCGGCATCGAGTCGGGACAAATTTGGCTCAGCATCGACGACACTGCCGGCTACGAAAAAACAATGTTGGCAATCAAAGAAAAAATGAAGGAATTCCCTGCAACGGAGGCGAGTGTGCAGTCCTATTTGGCCGGCACGGTCCAGCGCATCGCGACCAGCAAGGGTGACCCCGTCATCGTGCGGATCGAAGGAGCGGAACAGGGCGTACTCGAAGCGCAGGCACTGCAGGTTGCCAATGCTATCGCCGGCGTCAAGGGTATTGGCGAGGTGCGGATCGACAAGCGCAGCACGGCCCCGGAAATCCAGGTCAAGGTCGATGTGGCGGCTGCGGCCAGGTTCGGCCTCAAGCCGGGCGATGTTCGCCGCACAGCGGCCACCGTGTTCGCGGGGCTGGAAGTCGGCAACCTCTTCGAAGAGCAAAAGGTTTTTGATGTTGTCGTTTGGGGAACGCCTGCAATCCGCCAAAGCATCACGGACATCAAGGAGCTTCTCATCGACGGGCCGGGCGGCACCTATGTCCGGCTCGGCGATGTTGCCGAAGTCAACTTCACTTCGACACCACAAGTGATCGAGCGCGATGGCGTGACCCGGAAGCTTGACGTCCACGCCAGCATCGCAGGGCGGGACGTGGCAAGGATCGTTGGCGAGGTAAAGACCAAGCTGGCGAAGTTGAACCTTCCGTTTGAGTATCATGCCTATCTGCTCAATGACTATTCCGAGCAGGCATCCGGCAATCGCAATCTGGCGCTGATCGCGATGGCTGCCTCAGTGCTGGTCTTTTTCCTCATGCACGCAGCGGTGCAAAGCTGGCGGTTCGCTCTTGTCTTGTGTCTGGCCCTGCTGGCATCGCTGACGGGCGGCGTGGCTGCAATTCTTGCAAGTGGCGGAACGGTGGTGTTGGGATCGCTCGCAGGCCTCCTTGCGGTGTTCGGAATGGCGGTTCGCGGCAGTTTGGCCACTGTCAACCGCTTGCAAGAGAACAGTGCGCCAACGGGTGTTCAACGGGGTGATCCACGCCGGCCCGAAATTGTGATCAATGCAGCCTTGCAGCGTTTTGTGCCGGTTGTGGTGACCGCTGCGGTCATTGCTGCAGCGTTCGTGCCTGCCGCTCTCATGGCACCCGATGCGGGACTTGAAATTCTCCAGCCCATGGCCGTCACGGTCATTGGAGGATTGATCAGTGCCGTTGCAGTCACCCTGTTTGTAATTCCAGCATTGTTGCTGCACCTCGCAGTGCCGCAAGAGGTGCTTGACCTTGGAGGCGAATACTATGCGCATACGTAACCTTTTGACGACAGCCGCAATGCTGGCGACGGTTTTGGCCCTTGGCGGCACATCACTTGTGGCGAACGCCGTGGAAACGTCGGGTCCGGCCAGTCTCGTGGCGGTCCCAGGTTCTGACATTCCGAAGGTCGTGCTGAGCAAGGACGCAGCAGGGCGTTTGGGAATTGAGACAGTTCAAGTGAAGGAAGAGATGGCAAAGCACTGGAAACTTGCCATCGGCGTGGTCGAGCAGGCCAGTGGTGGGTCAGGCGCAGCCGCAGCGAACGGTACAAATGCAGATGATACCGGCATGCGGATCAAGCTGCTGCTTGAAGGAGAAGGTGGCGTTGACCCGCGGGAGGTTCATCTCCTCATCCGGCAAGGCAAGAAGAATGTTGGCGACAGTCTGGATGACGACCTGACTGACCTCTTTGACGATATCGATGCCAAGGATGAGGGCGATGTCAATGACACAACCCAGGCCACTGACGATGATCCGGCCGATGACACGAAGGTCACCATCATTCCAATCGACACAGGCCCGGTCGCCAAACGCTATGAAGCGAGGCCCATCCTGGTCGCGGCAAGCCTGCCGGGCGGCAGACAGTACTTCGACCCTGTGGGCTCCGACGCCGGGTTGCAACCTGGCCAGCGCGTGCTTGTCCACATGGTTGAACCCAACTCGAAATTGACAGTCAAGACAGTCCCGTATTCTTCAGTCATCTACAAGGATGATGGCAGCAGCTGGCTCTTTGTCAGCACCACACAGTTTGAGTTCAGGCGCCAAGAAATTGTCATTGAGCGGATTCTTGGTGACACCGTTGTGCTGTCGGAGGGACCGCCAGCGGGCACCAGCATCGTTTCAATTGGCGCGGCCGAGTTGATGGGTGTCGAACAAATGGTCGGACACTAGAGCAACGGGCGATCAAGTGGTCCCGGCTTTCGTCGGGATGACGCCACTTGTGAAGCGAAAGTTGCTCCAGATTCAATATGCTACAGCAACTTGTCTGCGTTCAATTGAACGCAGGTTGCTGTAGTCCGAGTTGCATGATGGCTTTTGCCTTGGCCCAAGCCTCATGACCTGAATCACGGAGCTGGCAAGAATGTTTCACTGGATCATAGGGACAAGCCTGAAATACCGGTTCATCGTCGTGGCGGTCGCTGTGTTGATGGTGGTGCTGGGCGCACGCGCCTTCCGCGACATGCCTGTTGACGTGTTTCCGGAATTTGCCCCGCCCCTGGTTGAAATCCAGACCGAAGGCATTGGCATGTCAACGGCCGAAGTCGAAGAACTCATCACAATTCCGCTGGAGGACGCGCTGCGCGGAACGCCGGAGCTTGATGTGATCCGTTCAAAGACGGTCATGTCGCTGTCCTCGATTGTCATGATTTTCAAGCGTGGCACGGAACTTGTGCGGGCCCGGCAACTCGTCCAGGAACGGGTGCAACTCGCATCGGCCCGGTTGCCCATTGGCTCAAGCCCCCCGGTCATCCTGCAGCCGCTCTCGTCAACCAGCCGCGCCATGAAGATTGGCCTGACCTCCTCGACACTGTCAGGCACCGACCTGTCGATGACGGCCTACTGGAAAATCCGCTTCCGGTTGTTGCGCGTACCCGGTGTTGCCAACGTGGCGATGTGGGGAGAGAAGCTGAAGCAGCTGCAAATACTGATTGATCCGGCGCGCATGCAGAAATACGGCGTGTCGCTTGATGCAGTCCTGGAGTCCTCGTCGGACGCGCTGGACTTCGGATTCCTGCCCATGTCGGCTTCAAGCAAGACGCAGGCCGTGGGCTTTATCGACACGCCGAACCAGCGGCTCAATCTCAGGCTGGACTTGACGTCCTCGGTTTCCCCTGAAGACCTGATGGCGCTTCCCATCAATTCAAAGATGGGCAAGCCCCTTACCATCGGTGATGTTGCAACAGTCACGTGGGGTGAACCACTGCCGATCGGCGACGCGGTGATCAACGACGGTCCCGGCATGATGCTGATTGTCGAAAAATTCCCGTGGGCCAACACCCTGGAAGTCACGCGTGGTGTTGAGGCGGCCTTTGCCGAAATGAAGGATGGCATCAAGAATATCGATGTCGACATGCAGATATTCCGGCCCGCAACATTCATCGAGCTGTCAATCCACAACCTCAGCATTGCCCTGTTGATCGGCAGCGCCATGGTTGTCGTTGTGCTTGGCGCGTTCCTGTTTGAGTGGCGCGTGGCCCTGATCAGCCTCTTCGCCATTCCGCTGTCGCTGGTGGCGGCGGGACTCGTGCTTTACTGGAGGGGGACGACGATCAACACCATGGTGCTGGCCGGGTTCGTCGTGGCCCTGGGTTCAGTCGTCGATGATGCCATTATCGACGTCGAGAACGTGATGCGCCGGCTGCGCGAGCGAAAGGCTGCGGGATCGACGGTGTCGATGGCAAGGACGATCCTAGACGCCTCGCTGGAAGTGCGCGGTCCCATTGTCGCTGCCACCCTGATCATCGTCGTCTCGGTTCTTCCTGTGTTTTTCATGGGTGGCCTGTCTGGTGCCTTCTTTGTGCCGCTTGCGACCTCCTATTCACTGGCGCTGCTGTCCTCGATGCTGGTGGCACTGACCATCACACCCGCACTCTGCCTGATCCTGCTCGGCAGCGCGCCCATTGAACGGGCCTCACCGCTTGTTGGCTGGTTGCAGCGCGCCTATGGAGCCGCACTCGCCCGTGTTGTCGCTGCACGGCGCGCGACCTTGGTCGCAACCTGCATCATATTCGCCACCGGCATGGTCATTTGGCCGCTTTTGGGGACCTCGCTGTTGCCGTCGTTCAAGGAACGTGACTTCCTGATGCACTGGCTCACGCCACCAGGCACGTCGCACCGGGAAATGTACCGGGTGACCGTTGCCGCCAGCAAGGATCTCCGGGCCATTCCCGGGGTGCGGAACTTCGGCGCCCATATCGGCCGCGCGCTGATCGCCGACGAGGTTGTCGGGATTGACTTCACGGAAAACTGGATCAGTGTTGATCCCAAGGTTGACTACGACACAACCCTCAATGCTGTCCGGAAGACCGTCGATGGCTATCCGGGCATCTATCGCGATGTCCAGACCTACCTGCGCGAACGCGTCAAGGAAGTGCTGACGGGGTCGGGTGAATCCATCGTGGTGCGCATTTTCGGTCCGGATATTGAAGTCCTGCGCACACAGGCCCTGAAAGTCAGGGAAGCACTCACTGGCATAGACGGGCTCATCGACCTTCATGAGGAGCTGCAAAAAACCATTCCGCAAATTCAAGTGACGGTTGATATCGGCAAGGCGGCAAAATTCGGCCTCAAGCCGGGAGACGTCCGGCGCAGTGCGGCCGTAATGTTCGCCGGCTACGAAGTGAGCGACGTCCACCGCTTCGGCAAGGTCTATGACGTGATGGTCTGGTCAATTCCCCAGGCGCGGCGGGGCATTGAAAGTGTCGAGAACATGTTGCTCGACACGCCAGGTGGCGGAAGCGTCCGGCTTGGCGATATTGCAGAGGTCAAGATCGCGCCAGTGGCAAATGTGATCAAGCGGGAGAATGCCTCGCGCCGTCATGACGTGAGGGCAAATGTCCACGGCAGGCCGCTGGGCGATGTCGCCCACGATGTTGAGGCACGGCTGAAATCAGTGAATTTCCCGCTTGGCTATCATGCCGAACTTCTCGGTGAAGCGGCCGAAAGGAAAGCGGCGCAGGAGCGCCTCCTGTACGCCACGCTGGCGGCGGGGGCCTTGATCCTGTTGCTGCTTCAGGCGTCGCTCGGAAGCTGGAAGCTGGCATTCCTTGTCTTTCTTTCCCTGCCTGCGGCACTCGTCGGAGGCGTGGTGGCCGCCTACATGGGTGATGGCGTGATTTCGCTTGGCGCACTTGTCGGCTTCCTGACCGTGCTTGGGATAGCGGCGCGCAACGGGATCCTGCTCATCCACCATTTCATGCATCTGGAGAGGGTTGAGGGCGTTCCGTTCGGACTTGACCTCGTGATGCGCGGCGCCCGCGAACGGCTGTCGCCCATCCTGATGACAACGCTTGCGACCGGCCTTGCCCTTGTCCCGCTTGTGGTGACGGGCAATATCCCTGGGCAGGAGATCGAGCAGCCCATGGCGATCGTCATTCTCGGCGGGCTAGTCACGTCAACGTTGCTGAACCTGTTTGTCGTGCCCATCATCTATCTTCGCCTGGGCATGTCGCAGGATCGCAGCCCCGCCCTTCTGGCCCGCGCCGTCGCCTGACCTGTGGCCGCCGCACTGATTGTGGTCTGTTGGTTCCAGCTGACCACTTGCTCGCCCGTTGCACTATATTGACATCCTGCAGGCAACTTCAATTCTGTTTCTGGCCTCCAAAAGCTGCTCCTTGACCTTTGCTTTCTTGGTGTTGAAGCGAATTGCGGGCATTGGAATTGATATGGCGTAGAGGCCACTTGCGATGGCGAAGGCGGTGCCCACTGCGCAGATTCCCGGTGTATGCTCTTCGCTGTCTTCGGCAACGCCGCACTTTCGGACATCTTCAACTTCGGCAAGCAGGCGTTTGAAAGACTGCGTTTGAAATCTTGGGCCGGTTTTCAAAACGCGCTGGATGTTGGGGGTTGTCATGAGTGAAAGCACGGCCTTTCCGTTCGCGGTATTGTGCAGCGAAAACGCCTCACCCACAGAGGACACAGCGCGAAGCCGCTGGCTGCCAATCACCTGGTCCACAAAGACGAGGCGGGAGCCGCGCAGCATGGCGAGATCAACAGTTTCACCTGTCGCCTCGGAAAGCTCCCTGAGGTAGGGATGGATCACTTCCACAATATCAAGATGGTTTTGTGCGGCGGCCTGAAACAGCTCACCGCCCAAACGAATGCTGCGATGGCTTCCGTCGGCGTGGAGCAGGCCTTCCATTGCCAGGGCGCTGACAATGCGCTGGACGGTTGATCGCGGCAACGCGACTTCCTCCGCAATGTTGCCCAAACTCAGTCCGCCTTTGGCAGAGGCGCAGACGCGCAAAATCGCCGCTGCGCGCGCGATCACCTGTATGCCCCGCTCCTTCATCAGGATAGTCTAGTTTGTACCGGAATGCGGTTCAATGGTGTTTGATGGGGAAGGATGCTCTGATATTTGTCTCGTATAACAATGCGTGTCTCGGAGGGACGTGAAATGGTCAAAGTGCGTGGCATTGAATTCCAGGACAACAGGGACAATCCCATGGGACTGCACTTCACCAACCTTTCGCACCGCTGGGGTTTTCAATGCCCGAACTGGCCCTACTTCCCGGACGTGAAGATCGAGCGCATCCACTACATGGCCAAGTCGGGCGTGTTGTCGCAACGCATCACCACGTCGATGCATTCCACGACCCATATCGATGCACCAGCCCATGTGGTGCAGGGAACGCCTTTCATTGATGAAGTGCCGCTGCCGCATTTCTTCGGCTCCGGCATTGTTGTGCCCATGCCAAAGAAGAAATGGGAATCGATCACGGCGGATGATCTCGAAAAAGCCTGTGGCAAAGCCGTCCGCCCGCATGACGTGCTCATTCTGAACACGGGCTGGCACAAAGTCTACGAGGATGGCGACTATTTCGCCTATTGCCCGGGCTTTGTTCCCTCGGCTGGCCAGTGGATGGTGGATCATCAAGTCAAGGTGGTGGGCCATGACACGCAAGCCAATGACCATCCCCTGGCGACGGCCATCGGACCGCAACGCAATGGTCCGCTTTTGCCGCACCTGGAAAAGGAATACTTCGAATGGTCGGGTGGACGTGACTGGGCCAAGGACTTCCCCGATTGGGAACCTGTGCACCAGATCCTGTTCAAGAACGGCATTCTCGGCATTGAGAATGTGGGTGGTGATCTCGACTCCGTCACGGGCAAGCGCTGCACCTTCGCCTTCTTTCCCTGGAACTGGGATCGTGGTGATGGCTGCATCATCCGCCTTGTGGCCATCACCGACCCCGGCCAGGCCTACCGCATTGAGAAGGGGGAGACATTCTGATGCATGTGAAGAGATTTGCCGAAGCCACGACCTACGAGGCCCCAAACCACCGCGGTGTTGTGGGCTTGCGCCTGCAGGGCTTTGAAGAGGGTGGCCCCAAAAACCAGTGGGTGGGCTATTCGCAATTCCTGCCCGGCGGCGGGGCAGGGCCAGACGCAACGCCCTTCGAAAAAGTCTATGTGGTTCTTGAGGGAGAGATGACGGTGATCATTGACGGCCACGAAACAGTGCTGGGCGCCATGGATTCCTGCACCATTCCGCCCGGGGAAGTGCGCGAACTCATCAACCGCTCGAACCACGTGGCCAAAATGCTTGTGGTGATTCCCTATCCAGCGGGAGTGAAACCATGAATGAAGACTGGCTGAAAAATCCGCTCTCGCTTTTTGACATCAAGGGCAGGGTTGCCATCATCACCGGAGCTTCAGGCGCCTTTGGTGCACTGGCGGCCCGCGTGCTGGCGGGGGCAGGCTGCAAGTTGGTGCTGACGGCTGGCAAGAAAGCCGAGCTTGACGCCATTGTTGCAGAATGCAGCGGCAGCTTGGGCGTCAATATCCGTCCGTCTACGGAGGAAAATTGCAGCAGCATCGTGGCCAAAGCGACAGGGGCTTTTGGCCGCGTCGATATTCTGGTCGTCGCATCGGGCAAGAACGACGTTGCAAAGATCCATGACATGGCCGCTTCGCGCTTTCTCGATGTGATGGATGCAAACGTCACGCAGAGCTGGATGATGGCCAAGGCCGTGACCATTCAAATGCAGAAACAGGGCGAGGGCGGGAAAATTGTCTTTATGTCGTCGGCCCGCGGTTTGCTGGGGCACCCGGCGGGATACACCGCCTATTGCGCTTCGAAATCGGCCATTGACGGCATCACCCGGGCGCTCGGCTGCGAGCTCGGCCCCACCGGCATCACCGTCAATGCCATAGCACCAACCGTGTTCCGATCGCCACTGACAGAGTGGATGTTCGGCGATGATGAGAAGGCCAGGACCACACGCGCAGGTTTTCTGGCCCGCGTTCCTAAGGGCAGGCTGGGTGAACCGGCTGACTTGGCAGGTCCGCTTTTGTTTCTTACCTCGCGGGCATCAGATTTCTACACGGGTCACGTGCTTTACGCCGATGGCGGATACACCGCTGGATGACCAAGCGCATTGCCATCATCGGGGCAGGCCTGATGGGGTCCGGCCTCGCCACGGTGTTTGCGCGGGGTGGCCATGATGTTTTGATCACTGACCCCCTGCCGCAATCACTGGACACGGTCCGGCAGCGCATCGGTCAGATTCTGCTTTCGTTGGGTGATTCAGAGGAAGCAGCAGCACGGGTGATGCCCGTTGCAAGCATGGGCAATGCAGTTGCCACTGCCGACATTATTGTCGAGGCTGCGCCTGAAAAACTGGAACTGAAGCAGCAGATTTTCACGGATGTTGAAGCAGCCGCACGGCCTGATGCGATTCTTGCATCCAACACATCCGTGATCCCGATTTCACAGATCATGGCGCGGGTGAAGCGAAAGGGCAGGGCGCTGGGCACCCATTGGTGGAACCCGCCCTATCTCGTGCCATTGGTTGAGGTCATTCAAACGGCGGAGACAGACGGTGTCATTGTGCAACAGATGATGGCACTCCTGACTTCACTGGGCAAAGTACCCGTGCATGTGAAGAAAGATGTGCCGGGCTTTGTGGGAAACCGCTTGCAGCATGCGCTGTGGCGCGAAGCCATTTCGCTGGTTGAGCGTGGCGTATGTGATGCCGAAACCGTTGACCTTGTGGTGAAAAACAGTTTCGGTGCGCGGCTTGCGGTTCTGGGGCCTTTGGAAAACGCCGATCTGGTGGGCACGGACCTGACGCTGGATATCCATAATCAGATTCTGGCTGACCTCGAAGACGCCAAGACGCCAAGCCCCTATCTCCTGCAATTGATTGCTGATGGCAGGCTCGGTTTCAAAACCCACCATGGTTTCAAAACCTGGACGGACGAAGAGATCGCAACTTTGCGCGCCGCACTTGTGGCGCATCTCAAGAAATCATTCAGCTAGAGTCTTTCTGATTGAAGTTGACGTATCCTCAAAACACTCAGTTGCGTCACCCCGACGACAGGAGGGGTCCAGACTGCCAGCAACCGTACTGTTTGAGAGTCTGGATGCCTCCTGTCGTCGGCATGACGAAAGGTGAGTGGGGTCCCGCTAAACCAACAGCGGTTTGATGGCCTGTTGCACGGCAATCAATTTGTCGTAATAGAGGTCGCGCAATTCCTGTGCGTTTTCCTGAACCGCCGCGACCCCGACATTGATGGCAGCGACGTGTTTGTTACGTGAATCGTAGAGTGGCACGGCAATGGAGCGCAAACCGACTTCGATCTCCTGGTCATTGATGGCATAGCCATTGCGGCGGACGGTGTGGATTGCGGCCAAAATATCTTGTGATCTGGAAAGGCTGTAAGCCGTGCGGCTCTTGGCTGGATGGCGCTTCAGGACATCCAGAATGATTTCATCAGAAAGTGCGGCGAGCAACACCCGGCCCATGGATGCGCAATAGGCCGGCATGCGGCTGCCGGGCATCAGGTTGATGGACATCACACGTCGTTGCGCAGCGCGGGCAACATAGACAATTTCCCAATCATCCAGTATCGACACCGACGTGCTCTGGCCAATGTCCTCAGAGAGCTGGTCAAGCAGCGGCTGGACAATGCGCGGCAGCGGCATGGCGGCAAGGCAAGCCGTGCCCAGCCGCAGCACACGCGGCGTGAGGCTGAAGAACTTGCCGTCATAATTGGCGTAGCCAAGGTCGGAAAGCGTCAGCAAGCACCGGCGTGCGGTGGCGCGGTCATAGCCTGTGGCACCCGCCACCTCGGCAATGGAGAGGCGTGGCTTCTCATTTGAGAACACCTCAATCACCGAGAGGCCCTTTGCAAAGCCGCCGAGAAAATCAGTCTGTTTGCGTTCGCGCATGGCAACGTTCAATATATGAACAAGTATCAATTATTGAACAATACACTTGACGCTATGTCATTGCCAAGGGAAGAATTGGTGCAACGGACTATTCGAATTTGAAGGTGCCAGCGCGTTTAGAGGTTGCGGGTGCAGTGAAAAATTGATGCGGTTGCATTGCTGTATGGGACACTGTGCCAGACGGCGCTGCCATGTGCCGTTATGGTTTTATGCAAGGACACGTTTGAGGTCCTGTCAACACCAGAACATTGAATGGGAGGAAGCCAAGCTATGTCAGGAATTCTGAAACTCAACCGCCGCAAGCTGCTCAAAGCCAGCGCCGGTCTCATTGCGGCACCGGCGGTGCTGCGTCGCGCTTACGCTGCGGACGTCTTCAAGATCGGCAAGATCGGACCCGTGACAGGTCCGATTGCGGGTTTTGGTGAAGCCACGGCCTGGACTGTGGAGGGCCTCAAGGACGTGATGGCGAAACTGCCGGTGCCCGTCGAAATCATCCAAAAGGATTCCCAATCAAACCCGAACCGCGCCGCTGAAGTGGCGACCGAGTTGATCGAAAAAGACGGCGTGAAGATGCTGCTTGCAAAAGGCACGCCCGACACCACGAACCCCGTTGCCGACCAGGCCGAACTGAACGGTGTCCCTTGTGTCACTGATGACGCGCCGTGGCAGCCTTACTTCTTTGGCCGTGGCGGCAACCCGGCCGAGGGCTTCAAATGGACCTATCACGCCTTCTGGGGCCTTGAAGACGTCATCGCCAATTTTGTGTCGATCTGGGATGCTTCGGGTGCCGGCAAAGTTGTTGGCGGCCTGTTCCCGAACGATGCCGACGGCAATGCCTGGGGCGACCCGAAACTGGGCCTGCCTGAACCCCTGTCGATGGCTGGTTACAAACTGGTTGACCCTGGCCGCTATCAGCCATTGAACAATGACTTCTCGTCGCAGATTGCTGCATTCAAGGAAGCGGGTGTTGAGATTGTCACCGGTGTGATGATTCCGCCGGACTTTGCCACGTTCTGGAGCCAGGCCGCGCAACAAGGCTTCAAACCCAAGGTTGTGACTGTTGGCAAGGCGCTGCTGTTCCCATCGTCCGTTGAGGCATTGGGTGATCGCGGTGATGGACTTACGACTGAAATCTGGTGGTCGCCCAATCATCCGTTCAAGTCCAGCTTGACGGGCCAATCGGCAAAAGATCTTTGCGATGCCTATAGCGCTGCAACGGGCAAGCAGTGGACACAGCCGCTGGGCTTTGCCCATGCGCTGTTTGAAATTGCTTTCGACGTGGTGAAACGTGCCAAGGACCTGAATGATCCGGAATCGGTTCTCGCCGCGCTGACCGAAACGCAGCTCGACACCATCGTCGGACCGATCTCGTGGAAAGGCGGTCCGAACAATCCGGTCAAGAACGTTTGCAAGACACCACTCGTTGGTGGCCAGTGGACGAAGACCGACAAGGGTTTCGACCTTATCATCACCAACAACCCGCAGCATCCGGAAATTCCGGTGGGCGGCAAGGTGCGCGTGCTCTAGCGATTCCTCTCCCCCAACTTGTTGGGGGAGTACCGCGAAGCGGGGAGGGGGTGTCTTGATTGCTCACCCCCACGCCCTTCGGGCACTCCCCCAGCAAAGCTGGGGGAGAAAGTTGAAACGATGCCACTTCTCGCTCTCGAATCCCTCAGCAAACGCTTTGGCGCATTGGTCGTAACCGATGCGGTGACCTTGACTGTCCAGAAGGGTGAGATCGTCGGCATTCTGGGTCCAAATGGCGCTGGTAAGACAACACTCTTCAATTTGGTTGCCGGAACAGTGAGGCCTGATGCCGGCCGCGTGATTTTCAAGAGCGAAGATATCTCAAGCCATGGCGCTGCGGCGCGCTGTGCCCAGGGCATTTCGCGTTCGTTTCAGGTGCCGCAACCCTTCAATGGCATGTCGGTGTTTGAGAACATCCTGGTTGGTGCCGCCTTTGGCAGGGCTGGTCATGATGCGGAAGCACACGCATTGAAGGTGATGGAACTGACCGGCATGGGAGCAAAAGCCAACCAGTTGGCAGGATCAATCACGCTGCTGGAGCGCAAGCGGCTGGAGCTGGCGCGCGCGCTGGCCACCGAACCTGAATTGTTGCTGCTCGATGAAATCGCAGGCGGGCTGACGGAGCGCGAATGCCAGTCCCTTCTTTCGGCCATTCGTGATGTGCACGCGTCAGGCGTTACAATTGTGTGGATTGAACATGTCGTTCACGCGCTCTTGTCGGTGGCGCAGCGGCTTGCAGTCCTCAATTTTGGAAAGCTGATTGCCGATGGCGCACCGCAAGACGTGATGAAAAGCAAGGATGTGAAAAGCGTCTATCTGGGCGAGGATGCCTATGCCTGAGGCCATTCTCGAGGTTGAAAATCTCGAAGCCTGGTATGGTGACGCCAAGGTGTTGCACGGGATTTCCTTCGCGCTGGGGAAGGGCGGGGTGCTGGCGCTGATCGGTGCCAATGGTGCGGGCAAGAGCACGCTGCTCAAATGCATCTGCGGCCTGCTGCCACGGAAGACGGGCGCCATCCGCTTCCAGGGCGAAGCCATTCACGCCCGTGCCGCGAATGATGTTGTTGCCAGGGGCATTGCCATGGTGCCTGAAGGACGACGGCTTTTTCCGTCACTGTCGGTTGAGGAAAATCTCGTCTTGGGCGGGCAGGTGAAACGGCGGGGACCATGGAACCTTGAAGCCATCTATGGCCTGTTTCCGATCCTGAAGGAAAAGCGCAATCTGCCATCGACTTCGCTTTCTGGCGGGCAGCAGCAAATGGTGGCGATCGGGCGGGGGTTGATGTCGAACCCTGATCTCATTCTGCTTGATGAACTGAGCCTTGGCCTCGCCCCCATCGTGATCAGGGATATCTATGCCATGTTGCCGCGCATTGTGGGCAATGGCCTGACGGCAATTCTGGTGGAGCAGGACGTGTCGCGTGCGCTCGCCTCGGCCAGCCAATTCCTGTGCATGCAGGAAGGGCATATCTCGCTTGAGGGTGCACCGCACGCCTTCAGCAAAGACCAGATTTCAGCCGCCTATTTCGGGATGTGAGCATGACCTGGGTCAACATCATCATCCAAGGAATTCTGGTGGGCGGGCTTTATGCGCTGTTCGCCGCCGGGCTGTCGTTGATCTTCGGTGTCATGCGGCTGGTGAACATCGCCCATGGCGATCTGATCGTGGCGGCGGCGTTTCTCGCCTGGGCCATCATCCAGAAAACCGGCATGCATCCGCTGCTCAGTCTCGTGGCAGTGGTGCCGCTCGCCATGGGCTTTGGCTATGGGCTGCAGCGCTACATTCTCAATCGCACGCTGGGCAAAGACATTCTGCCGCCCTTGCTCGTCACCTTTGGCCTGTCGGTGATCCTGCAGAATGGATTGTTGGAGCTGTTTACGGCAGACAGCCGCAAACTCAATGCGGGCACCCTGGAGACGGCCTCTTTTTCACCGCTGCCAGGTGTGGGCATCGGTTACTTGCCACTGTTGCAATTTGTCGTGGCCGTCGCCGTCATCGCCGGGTTGCAATACATGTTTTACAACACAAGCCTGGGCCGCGCCTTCCGCGCCACGTCGGATGATTCCGAAACGGCGCTGCTCATGGGGCTCGACAGGCGCAAAGTGTATGCCTGGGCCATGGCCTTGTGCCTTGGTGTTGTGGCAATTGCCGGCGTGTTCCTTGGCATCCGCGCCAATTTTGATCCCTTCATGGGGCCGGGGCGGCTGATCTTCGGGTTTGAAGCAGTCATCATTGGCGGTCTTGGCAATCTCTGGGGCACGCTCGTGGGCGGCATCATCCTTGGTGTGGCGCAAGGCATCGGTGCCCAGATCAATCCGGGCTGGCAGGTCTTGGCGGGGCATCTTGTGTTTCTTCTCGTGTTGGCCTTCCGGCCACGCGGCCTCTTCCCGAGGATGGACGGATGAGCGCCACAATCACCCGCGCCACGACAACCAGCCGCATCGCAGGACTGTTGGCGCTTGTCCTGGTTGCCGTGCTGGCGGCGGCCCCGTGGTGGGGTTCGACTGCCACGTTGCGGCTTGTCGGCGAAATGATGGTCTATCTGGCACTGGCCTCGCTGTGGAATTTGCTGGCGGGCTATACGGGCCTCGTGTCCGTGGGCCAGCAGGCCTATGTGGGTTTTGGCACCTATGTGGTTGTCGCTTCCTCGGTGCTGTTTGGCATCCATCCCTATCTCGCGATTCCCATGGCGGGGGCATTGGCCGTGCTGGTCGCGTTGCCCGTGGGCAAGCTGGTGTTCCGTTTGCAGGGTGCCTATTTCGCCATCGGCACCTGGGTGGTGGCGGAAGTGTTCCGCCTGCTGTTTGCGCAGATAACGGTTTTGGGAGGCGGTTCAGGCATTTCGCTGCCAGCAAAAGTCATGCAGACACTTGCGGTCAACAAGTTCTGGCGTGAAGCCTCGATCTTCTGGATCACCGTTGTGCTCGGCATCGGCGCGCTGGCGCTGGTCTATGGCCTGTTGCGGTCCCGCATCGGATTGGCACTCACGGCCATCCGCGACAATGAAGTTGCCTCGGCGAGTCTGGGCATCAAGATTGATCGCATCAAGTATGCCGTCTATGTGACTGTGGCAGGCATGACGGCCATGGTGGGTTCCATCATTGCACTGCAGAAAATCCGGGTCTCGCCGGATGCCGCCTTCAGCGTCAACGACTGGACTGCTTTCGTCATCTTCATCGTCGTCATTGGCGGTATCGGCACCATCGAGGGACCGATTATCGGCACGATTGTCTACTTCCTGCTGCGCGAATTCCTGGCGGACCTGGGAACAATTTACCTCCTTTTCCTCGGCGCCCTCGCCATCATCATCATGCTGGTGGCACCCAAGGGCATCTGGGGTTACATCGCGGCGCGCTGGAAAATCTCACTCTTCCCGACTGGTTACAACGTCAACACAAAGGACTAATCAATGGCCGGCAAAGTCATCATTTCGGTTGCCATCACCGGTGGCATCCACACTCCCACAATGTCACCGCATTTGCCTGTCACGCCAGATGAAATCGCGGAACAGTCCATCGCCGCCGCAAAGGCGGGTGCTGCGATCATCCACCTGCATGCGCGTGACCCGAAGGACGGGCGCCCGACACCCGATCCGGATGTGTTCATGCAGTTTCTGCCGCGCATCAAGCAGTCCTGCGATGCCGTGATCAACATCACGACGGGCGGCGGCCTGAACATGACCGTTGAGCAGCGCCTGGCAGCACCCATGGTGGCAAAACCGGAAATGTGCTCCCTCAACATGGGCTCAATGAACTTTGCACTGCATGGCCTTGCAGACCGTTATTCCAACTGGAAGCACGGTTGGGAAGAACCCTATTTGCGCGGCACCGACGATTTCATATTCCGAAACACTTTCAGGGATATCGCAAGAATACTGAAGGACCTGGGCGAACAGCACGGCACACGCTTTGAGCACGAATGCTATGACGTGGGCCATCTCTACAACCTGGCGCATTTTGTCGACAAGGGAGCGATCAAGCCACCGTTCTTCGCACAAATGGTTTTCGGCATTCTGGGCGGCATCGGTGCCGACATGCGCAACCTGATGTTCATGAAGGAAACCGCCGACAGGCTGTTCGGCAAGGACTATCGCTGGTCGGTTCTCGCGGCAGGCAAAAACCAGATGGCCTTCTGCACGCAGGCCGCCATGATGGGAGGCAATGTGCGCGTGGGGCTTGAGGACTCGCTCTATATCGGCAAGGGCAAACTCGCCACATCGAACGCCGAGCAGGTGTCCAAGATCCGCCGCATCATTGAAGAGCTCGGTCTGGAGATTGCAACGCCAACAGAGGCGCGGGAAATTCTGGCGCTGAAGGGCGGCGACAAGGTGGGCTTCTGAGATGACACCCTTCATCCATGCCGCCCTGCCAACCCGCGTTGTGTTCGGGCGCGGCAAAGTTTCCGAAGCTGCAGGCGAAGCCAGGCGGCTTGGCATGACAAGGCCGTTCGTCATTACCACATCGCATCAAGCGGACTCGGGTCTGGAGATTGTGAGGTCGACAGGCGGAGTGGCCTTTGCCGGTGCCGCCATGCACACGCCCTTGGCTGTCACGGAAGAAGCCATGGCCGCGTTCGTGGCCCAAAGCTGTGATGGCACGATTGCGCTGGGCGGCGGTTCATCAACGGGACTCGGAAAGGCCATCGCGTTCCGCACAGACCTCCCGCAACTTGTGATCCCCACCAGCTATGCAGGCTCTGAGATGACGAACATACTCGGTGAAACGGCCGACGGTGCCAAGATCACCAAGCGTGATGCCAGAATCCAACCCGAAGCCGTGATCTACGATCCAGACCTTTTGGGAACGCTGCCTTCAGAATTCGCCGCCACGTCCGGCATGAATGCCATCGCCCATGCGGTTGAGGGGCTCTATGCCGTTGATGGCAACCCCATCATATCGCTGCTGGCGGAGGAAGGCATTCGCGCACTCGCTGCAGCACTGCCGAAGGGCAAGGCTGGACAGGAAGAAGCGCTTTATGGCGCGTGGCTCTGCGGCACCGTGTTGGGTTCTGTGGCCATGGCGCTGCACCACAAGCTTTGTCATGTGTTGGGCGGCACCTTCAACATGCCGCACGCAGAAACACACACGGTGATCCTGCCCCATGCAACAGCCCATAATGCCAAAGGATCAGCCGATGCCATGACCCGCATCGCCCGCGCATTGGGGGCCAAGGACGCAGCGGGCGGCTTGTTTGATCTCGCGCAAAAGCTGGGTGCACCCCTCACTTTGAAAGAACTGGGCATGCCGGAAGAAGGCCTGGACAAGGCGGCGGATATTGCCGTGGCCAATCCCTATCCCAATCCGCGCCCACTGGAGCGCCTTGGCATTCGACAACTGCTGGACAACGCATTTCACGGGCGCAGGCCCGGTTGAAGTTGGGAGAGAAAGATGGCTGATATCACAACCGACGTCATGATCATTGGCACTGGGCCTGCGGGCAGTGCGACGGCAGCACTGCTCTCGTCCCAAGGTGTCGATAACTTCATCATCAACCGCTACCGCTGGCTTGCCAATACCCCCCGCGCCCACATCACCAACCAGCGCACCATGGAAGTGTTGCGGGATCTGGGCCGCGACGTGGAAGATGAGGCCCACATGCACGCCACCGGACAGGACCTGATGGGCGAGAATGTGTTCTGCGTCAGCCTGGCCGGCGAGGAACTGGGCCGCATGAAGAGCTGGGGAAAAAGCCCGCAATCCCGCGCCGAACACCAGCTCTCGTCTCCTTGCCACATGAACGACCTTCCACAGACCTTCATGGAACCCATTCTTTTCAAGACGGCGTGCTCGCGAGGCACACAATCGCGCATGTCCTGTGAATACCTGTCCCATGTCCAGGACAAGGATGGAGTGACTGTCACGTGCAATGACCGCCTGACCGGCAAGCAATTTTCCGTGCGCGCAAAATATCTGGTGGGCGCTGATGGTGGCAGCTCACTGGTGGCTGAACACGCAGGTCTGCCGTTTGAAGGAAAAATGGGCGTTGGCGGTTCCATGAACATCCTGTTCCGCGCAGACCTCTCGAAGTATGTCGCGCATCGTCCGTCTGTTCTCTATTGGGTGATGCAGCCTGGTGCTGATGTCGGTGGTATTGGCATGGGCCTCGTGCGCATGGTCAGGCCATGGACTGAGTGGCTGATTGTCTGGGGTTACGATATCAATCAACCCGCACCGACTGTGGATGCCGCGATGGCCACGCATGTTGCCCGTCAGTTGGTGGGCGATCCCACGCTGGACATTGAACTGATCTCGGCCAGCACCTGGACAGTCAACAACATGTACGCGACCCACATGCAGAAAGACCGTGTGTTCATCATGGGAGATGCTGCCCACCGCCACCCGCCGTCCAATGGCCTCGGTTCCAACACGTCCATTCAGGATGGCTTCAACCTCGCATGGAAACTTGCCGCCGTGCTCAAGGGCCACGCCAGGCCAAAGCTGCTTGACAGCTATACACAAGAGCGCGCGCCTGTGGCCAAACAGATTGTCACCCGCGCCAACAAGTCGATTGCTGAATTCGGGGCCATCTTCGAAGCGCTGGGAATGGACGGCGGCGTCGATCACGAAAAAATCCAGCGCAACATGGATGCCCGCTGCGATGCCACGCCCGCAGCTGAAAAGCAGCGCGAGGCTTTGCGCAAGGCCATTGCATTCAAGAATTACGAGTTTGATTGCCATGGGGTGGAGATGAACCAGCGCTATGCGTCTGTTGCCATCGCATCAGAAAGCAGCAAGCCGCCGGGCGATGGCATCGACATGGAACTGCACTACGTGCCTACCACCTGGCCGGGTGCACGCCTGCCCCACGTCTGGGTGTTCGGCAAGGACGGCAGGCCGCTTTCAACGCTCGACATCACGGGGAAAGGCCACTTCACACTGCTGACAGGCATCGGTGGCGAGGCATGGGCCGAGGCCGGAAAAAGCATCGGCAAGAAACTTGGGATGGACATCAAGGTTCGCGTCATCGGTCCGCGCCGTGACTATGAAGATCATACAGGTGATTGGGCGCGCGCCCGCGAGGTCAGTGACGGAGGCTGCATTCTGGTGCGGCCGGACCACCATGTGGCGTGGCGCGCCATGAAAGCATCTGCCAGTGCCGAGAAGGACCTTTCGGCAGCACTCATGAAAATATTGGGAAACTGACAATGGCCAAAGCTGCTGCAAAGAAAAAACCTGCCGCGAAAAAGAAGACGGCCAAAAAGAAAGTTAACGCCAAATACTATTTCACGGTGAAGGATTCCGTGAAAGTGGTGCAGGACCGTTCAGGTCCCAAGGCCAACCGTCGCGTGAAATACCTCGTCGACACATTGGTGAAGCACATGCATGCCTTCATCAAGGAGGCGCGCCCCTCCATGGATGAGTGGATGTTTGGCATCAACTATTTGACGCGCACCGGCCATCTCTCAACCGATTGGCGGCAGGAATACATCCTGCTGTCGGATGTGCTCGGCATTTCCATGCTCGTCGAAACCTTGAACCACGACAAGATGTCGGGCGAAACGGAATCGACCGTGCTGGGGCCATTCTACATCGCCAACGCGCCGCAGTATCCGAATGGCGCAAATATCTGCCTCGATGGCAAGGGTGATCCCGTTTACGTGCACGGCAAGGTGACCAACAGCAGGGGCAAAGTCATCGCCGGTGCCAAGCTGGAAGTCTGGCAGGCCAACGAAGACGGCTTTTACGATGTGCAGCAAAAGGGCATTCAGCCTGACATGAATTTGCGCGGCGTGTTCACCTCGGACAAAAGGGGCCGCTTCGGTTTCCGCTCAGCCTATCCGCGCCATTATCCCATTCCCTATGATGGCAGCGTGGGTGATCTGTTGAAGGCATTGGACCGCAACCCGAACCGGCCGGCCCATCTGCACTTCATGGTCTCGGCACCCGGTTTTGAAAAACTGGTCACGCATATCTTCACACCGGATGACCCGTGGCTGAAGGACGATGCCGTATTCGGCGTGAAGGAAAGTCTCATCGCGGATTTCAAGATGGTGGATGATCGGAAACGTGCCGTCGGGCTTGGCATGTCAAATCCCTTCCGCGAAGTGGAATGGAATGTGGTGCTGGGCAAAGCGTGAGCCGCAACCCCTGCATCATCTGCGTCGCGATCACAGGTTCGCTTCCGACGAAGGAAAACAACCCGGCGGTCCCCATCACGATAGCCGAGCAGATCGAAAGCACGCATGAGTCCTTCGAGGCGGGTGCAAGCATCGTGCATGCCCACGTCCGCAATGATGAAGGCAGGCCGACGTCGGACCCTGAACGCTTTGCGCGCCTGAAAGAGGGCATCGCGAAACATTGCCCCGGCATGATTGTGCAGTTTTCGACCGGAGGGCGCTCGAGCGCGGGCAGGGAACGGGGCGGCATGCTGCCGCTGCGGCCGGACATGGCCTCACTCTCCGTTGGCTCCAATAATTTCCCGACACGCGTCTATGACAATCCTCCCGAACTGGTGGATTGGCTTGCCGCCGAAATGCTCGCCTACAATGTCAAGCCGGAGATTGAGGCGTTTGATCTTTCGCATATTTTCCAGGCCGCGGCGATGCAGCGCGATGGCCGCCTGAAAGCCCCGCTTTACGTGCAGTTTGTCATGGGCATCAAAAACGCCATGCCCGCCGATGAGCGGGTGTTTGATTTTTACATTGAAACACTGACGCGCCTGGCACCGGATGCCCTGTGGTGCGCGGCGGGGATCGGCCCTTCGCAGCACACCATCAATGAATGGTCCATCGCCAAGGGCGGCCACAGCCGGACAGGACTGGAAGACAATGTGCGCCTCGACAGGAACACCCTTGCACCATCGAATGCGGCATTGGTGAAACGCGCCGTCCAGATCTGTGAAAAGCATGATCGCCCCGTTGCGCGCTGGACGGAAGCACGGAACATGTTGGGCCTACAGCAACCTGCGTTCAATTGAACGCAGATAAGTTGCTGTAGCATATTGAATCTGGAGCAACTTTCGCTTCGCAAGTGATGCCACTTGCTCGCCCGTTGCTCTGGAACCTTACGCAGTCGGCTGATCCATTGTCCGCTGCGCGTTCCTACCCGGCAAGAATCCTCGCCATGCGCTGGAGGGCCAGTTCGTAGCCCTGCGCGCCGCAGCCCACGATGACGGCATCGGCCCGCGCCGAAACATGGGAATGGTGCCGGAAGGCCTCGCGCCTGTGGATGTTGGAGACATGGACTTCGATCACCTTGCCGTCATAGGCGTTGAGGGCGTCGAGAATGGCAATGGAGGTGTGGGTGAAAGCGCCGGGGTTGATGATGATCCCCGCCGCCGTGCCGCGGCACCCGTGAATCCAGTCGATCAACTGATGTTCGGCGTTGGACTGGTGGAAGGTCAGCGAAAGGCCAAGCTCCTTGGCCAGCTTCACGCAGGCCACCTCAACGTCAACAAGCGTCTCGGACCCGTAGAGCTGGGGCTCGCGCTTGCCCAAAAGGTTGAGGTTGGGGCCGTTCAGGATGGCGATGGACTTGCTCATGTGGTTCTCGGGGACTTCTGCTTCCGGGTTCCCGCTTTTGTCATTGTGCTGGGGCCCGGGCAAGGGGGGGTAACACGGGGCAGGTCGGGAATATAACGCGTTGCGTTATATAACGCGACGTGTTATAGGTACCCATGATCCGGAGTTTTGCGGACAGGGAAACGGAACGGGTCTGGCAGGGCCTGTGGTCCCGTCGTCTGCCTGCAGAAATTCAAGATATTGCTTTGCGCAAGTTGCAGTTTGTGGAGGCCGCAACTGAAGTTACAGACTTGCGAGTCCCGCCTGGCAACAGTTTGGAAGCCCTCAAGAAGGACCGCAAAGGGCAGTGGTCAATCCGTATCAATTCCAAGTGGCGCATCTGCTTCAAATGGAGAAATGGACATGCTGAAGACGTTGAAATCTGCGACTACCACTAGGGGCGGCGAATTCCTTCATGTCTCAACAGTTGGCGAAATCCTGTTGGAAGAATTCCTCAGTCCAATGGATATTTCACAGAACGGCCTAGCGCGCGCCATTGGCGTTCCACCCCGCCGCATCAATGAGATTGTTTTGGGCAAGCGCACCGTCTCGGCTGACACGGACTTGCGCCTGACGCGCTACTTTGGTCTGAGCGAAGGCTTCTTCATGCGTCTGCAAATGGACTACGACTTGCGGATGCAAAAGCGTGCAATGAGTGAGACACTGAAAGCCATCCGGCCGAGGGCGGCGTGACTAGACCAGAATTGACTCAGTGTGAATTGTCAAACACACTACAATCACCGGCAGTTCCTTTGGGTTGGTCGCTTTGGCAAGATACATGGACCAGATGCTATTCAACGCGTTGGCGTTCACATGTGCCTGGGCTGAGCGCAACCACGAAACAATTGGTTCGGGTGTCGACGAAGCAATTGAGAAGATGTTGCACACATACAGAAGGAGCTATCCTGAAGATCGATTTGATGTAGAAATAAGTGAAGCGGTTGGAAGACTTCTTTCATGGCTCGAAAGTGATCCCGAAATGACCGACGATGAGCGCGATTTTTGGTTGGTTGCTTTTAGAAAAGTATGTGCAGATTGGGAGCCGAGCGGAAGGAGACGAAGAAAGAAACTGCTCAATGGTATCTGGTTCACAGCACTTAGAAACAAGCCTTCCGATAGAGTTGACCAGTTTACAAAAGACTTGTTGCTTTACTTCGTAAACATACACTCAGGAAAAATCAGAATAACTTAGATTTCCTTTGACGGTACTAGGCCATTGGCAGGCATGGCAAGAGTGCAATCAATCGTCTACCGCCCCTTCCCCCGCCAGGCCCGCGTGCCTGCGCGGCCCGCCTTGCTTCCCGCCTTGCGCGGCTGCCCTTGCGGCCAGTTTTCCTCTGCGGTTTGGATATTTGAGTTCTTGGCCAGCGGATCATCCATGATCGCCAGCTCAACGGCTTTCAGGCGCTTCACTTCATCGCGCAGACGTGCTGCTTCTTCGAATTCCAGGTTGGCGGCGGCATCGCGCATGCGCTTTTCCATGTCGGCCAGAACCTTCTCGAGGTTGTGGCCGATCAACGGACCATCCTCCGCAAGGCCTGCGTCCACCTGCACATGGTCCTGCTCATAGACGGACTTCATAATGTCCTGGATGTTGCGCTTGATCGACTGCGGGGTGATGCCGTTGGCAGTGTTGAAGGCCTTCTGTTTTTCGCGGCGGCGGTCCGTCTCGGCGATGGCGCGGGTCATGGAACCGGTGATTGAATCCGCATACATGATGACACGGCCATCAACATTGCGGGCGGCGCGGCCGATGGTTTGGATGAGAGATGTCTCCGAGCGCAAAAAGCCTTCCTTGTCGGCGTCGAGAATGGCGACGAGGGCGCATTCGGGAATGTCGAGGCCTTCACGCAACAGGTTGATGCCGATCAGCACATCGAAAGCTCCCAGCCGCAGATCACGCAAGATCTCGATGCGCTCCAGCGTGTCGATGTCGGAATGCATGTAGCGCACGCGCACGCCCTGCTCATGCATGTACTCGGTCAGGTCCTCAGCCATGCGCTTGGTCAACGTCGTGATGAGCACGCGGTAACCCTTCAGCGCCACCTCCTTACACTCGGCGATCACATCATCCACTTGCGTTTTCACCGGGCGGATGATGACGGGCGGATCAATGAGGCCGGTGGGGCGGATCACTTGTTCGGCGAACACGCCACCCGCCTGCCTCATCTCCCAAGGTCCGGGGGTCGCCGACACATAAATCGTCTGCGGCCGCATGGCGTCCCATTCCTCGAAGCGAAGCGGCCGGTTGTCGATGCAACTGGGCAGGCGGAAACCATATTCGGCGAGCGTGGCCTTGCGGCTGAAGTCGCCTTTGAACATGCCGCCGATTTGCGGCACCGTGACATGGCTTTCATCGATGAAGACCAGCGCGTTGTCCGGAAGGTACTCAAACAATGTCGGCGGCGGCTCCCCCGGCTTGCGGCCCGTGAGATAGCGCGAATAGTTTTCGATGCCGGCACAACTTCCCGTCGCCATCATCATTTCAAGATCAAACATGCAGCGCTGCTCCAGGCGCTGTGCCTCGAGAATGCGCCCCGCCGCATTGAATTCCGCAAGCCGGATGCGCAGGTCTTCCTTGATGCGTGTCGCCGCCTGCTCCAGCGTCGGCTTGGGTGTCACATAGTGCGAGTTGGAATAGACCTTCACCTGTTCCAGCTCTGCGCGCTTCTGCCCGGTGAGCGGATCAAACTCGGTGATGGTTTCAACCTCATCGCCAAACAGAGAGATGCGCCAGGCGCGGTCATCGAGATGCGACGGGAACAATTCAATCGTGTCGCCACGGACCCGGAAGGTGCCACGCACGAAATTCTGGTCATTGCGCTTGTAATGCAGGGCCACGAGATCGGCGATCAAGGCGCGCTGGGCGAAGCGCTGGCCTTTTTTGATCGCGAAGGTCATGGCCGAATAGGTTTCCACATCGCCAATGCCGTAGATGCACGACACGGAAGCGACGACGATCACATCATCGCGCTCCAGCAGCGCCCGCGTGGCCGAGTGGCGCATGCGGTCGATCTGTTCGTTGATGGAGCTTTCCTTCTCGATGTAGGTGTCGGAGCGCGCCACATAGGCTTCCGGTGTGTAGTAGTCGTAGTAAGAGACGAAATATTCCACCGCGTTGTTGGGGAAGAAACTCTGGAACTCGCCATAGAGCTGGGCGGCGAGCGTCTTGTTGGGGGCGAGGATCAAAGCCGGGCGCTGGGTGCGTTCGATGATGTGGGCGACGGTGAAGGTTTTGCCCGAACCCGTGACGCCGAGCAGCACCTGGTCGCGCTCATGGGCGTTGGCACCGCTGACCAGTTCTTCGATGGCGGTGGGCTGGTCGCCCTTGGGTTCGAAGGGTGAGGAGATGGTGAAGCGCTGGCCGCCTTCGGATTTTGGCGGCTTCGCCGGATGGTTGGGCACATAGGAGGGCAGCGGCACAAAATCCGGCCGCAGGGATTCCAGCCCGGCGCGCGCCGTTTCAGGCAAAACAGGCAGCCCCTCAAATGCCGCCTGCGGCATCTCCGCAAACCCACCCTCCTGTCGTGAATGACCCATGGGTGAGGATATAGGGGGTGTGGCGGGAAGGGGAAAGGGTGGCTGCTGACAGCAGCGTGTCAGCAGCCACCGCCGAACCGTGCTATTTTGCCAGAACCGTGATCCTGCCCTTCATATTGGGGTGAAAGCGGCAGTCATACACAAACACGCCTGCTGTGTTCATCTGTTGTTTCACCGTCGTTTTCGGTGGCAGCAGGGTATACCATTTGCCGCCGGGCGCGTCCGGCTTCGATCGCGCCGTATGGGCCATGGCATCCGTGTTGACCCATTCGACATCGTTTCCGACATGCAGGGTGATGTCCGGAGCCGTGAAGACGAGATTGCGGATCACCACTTGCTGCGGTTCATGGGCTTGGGCCAGTGTGGACAGGGCAACGACTGCAAACGCAAATGTCACGCCTGCCCTTGTGGGGCTGCTCCACATTACGGCAATTCCGCCGCGACCTTTTCGGCATGGAGCTGGTGACCCTGGAACATCTTGAGGCCTGTTTCCAGCAAGGCCTTGAGTTCGGCATTGCTGGCCGACGGAATCAGGGCTTCGGCCACGGCGGCGTTGACGGCCTTGTGATAGGCCACCTCGTTTTGCATGTAGGCCTTGTCGAATGCCGGGCCGGACAGTGCTTTCAATTCTGCCGCCTTGGCTTCGGCCCCGGACACCAAGCTCTTGCTGATGTCATTGTCTTCCGGGGTGACGCCGAGTTTGCCGACAAGCGCCAAGGCCATGTCATTGACCGCCTTGTGGTCGTTGAGCATTCCGGTTGCAAATTCACGCACGTCGTCATTCTGCGATGTTGCCAGCGCCAGTTCCGCCGCCTTGATGTCGATGACGCCTGCGGTGTAGGCAATATGTGCGATCTGCGGATCAGTTGGCTTGTCAGCGGCAAAGGTCGGTGACACCGCCGCCAGAAAGAACGCTGTCGCAAATTGCGCGGCAATTGAAGTCGGATTCATGGAGTCCTCACTGAGAGTGGCCGGATGGATTTCCGGTCCTGCATGACAGATGCAATGGGCGCTGGGGAGTTCCCTTCTGAGGTACGATTATTTGGCGAGCAGCTTTGTCACGACAGCGTTTGCAATGCGCTCACAGCGGTGGCCGAGAAATGGAAACGTATTCATCAGCAGCGGATCAAGATGGTCGGTCATCGCGGACTTCAACATCTTGCGGGCCCGGAACAAGCGGGTCTTCACGGTTTCCGGTCGAAGGTCGAGGAGGGTGGCAGTTTCCTCAACACTCAGTCCTTCAATTGTGCGCGCCACCAGCACAAGACGAAAGTCATCAGGAAGCCTGTCTATTGCTGATTCCACAAGCGCCACCAGTTCACGCTGGGCCACGGATTTTTCCGGATCACCGGCCTGTGGAAAAGGAATGATCAGCGCTTCCGTTTCAGGTTCGAGTGCGACAGTGGCCCGCCTGTTGGCGCGGCCGTTGCGCAACCGCTGCAAGCATTCATTCATGACAATGCGCGACAGCCAGGTGTTAAGACTTGAATCTCCCCGGAACGAAGCCATTGCTGCAAAAGCCTTCACATATCCGACCTGCAGTGCGTCCTCGGCGTCGGCGTCATGGCGCAACACACTGCGGGCCAGCCGGAAGAGCCTCGCATTGTGCTGTTTGACAATCGCCCGGACTGCTGCCTCTTCGCGGTTCGCGGCGCGCCTGACCAATTCGGCCTCGACCGGGCGCGTTTCCGGAACGGCGTTTGGTGCTGCCATGGCCTGACCCTACTCCATGTGATCTTCTGACTTGGATGCCTCCGGGGCCAAAAGGTTCCCGCGCGGCGACACGGTCACTCCGGCGACCATGGCGGCGTGAATGACCCATAGCCCGGATATTGGGCGCCGGGCGGGCTTCGGGACGTGGCAGCTGCTGGCTGCAGAGTGTCAGCAGCGAAGCGCAAGTCAGGACGCAACAAGCATTTTGATGGTTTCAGGGCGCACACCATCAAATTTCATGGCATCAGCGGCGGCTGGCGTTGTCATGAATTTCTGGAATGCCGCCATATCCGGGATGTCCAAAACGCCACCGGTCAAATTTGATCCGGCTGGATCAACAAAGGTCTTGAATGTAACGCCCATGGGGCCAAACAACTCCTGGCGCTTTGGCGAAGCGAGCCAGTGCTTAACATCGTTGACTTCATGAGTGACCAAAACTGTCGTCATCGTATCCTCCTGATGAGTATATTTCTGTCGTGTAAAAACGATCACTCCCGGCCAGAGGAGCATACACCAGACCCAGCGGCGTTCAACGGTAGTGAAATCGCCGGCAGTTAGAAGGGCCGGCACCGGCGTCTTTTCACATGCCGCGGATCAAGCCTTGCGCCAGAATCATGATGACCAGACAGGCGATCCAATGGCCGGCGTCAACCCAGCGGGCATAGTTGGATTTTCCGCTGAAGCTGTTTCCCGAAAATCCAAGCACCGTGAAAGCAACTGTCGCCAGGATCACCGTGTAAAGGGCGTTGCTGGTGGCGGTGACGCCAACAAACCAGCTCATCAGCAACAAACCGATGCCCTGCGTCGCCATTGCGCCTATTGGCATGTTATCCGCCGTATTCATCTTGACCCCAGAACCTTCAGCCCATTTGGTGCCGAACAGTTTTGGCGAATACCAGAAATAGCCCAGCATGAACGACACAACAGCACCTGCAATGACCGCAAGCCAGCTCACGCCATTTGTTATCTCACCCATTTTGGTTCCCCTGTTCAAAAACGATTCTACGCCGCGAACAATCCCGGCAACTTGTCCATGATGGCCTGCCAGCCCTGACGATGATGCTCGCAGGTTTCGGCAGACGGGAAGCGCTCGTGAACCAGTACCACCTCGGTTCCGCCGCCCACATCGGCGAATGTGACGGTGACCAATGTCGGCTGGCTCGGATCGCCATCCCATCCCCAAGTGAACACCAGTTTCTCGTTCGGCACAACATCCTGGTATTCGCCGACCGCGACGGGTGAGTCATCCTCTCCCCGCATGACAATCTTGTATTTTCCGCCGGGGCGCACATCCAGCACCTCGGGAAACGGACTGCGCGGCCCCGGCGCAAACCATTTCGACAAAATGCCGGGCGTGGTCCAGGCGGCATAGACCTTGTTACGCGGGGCCTTGATGGTGCTGGCCAGGCGCAGGCTGTGTGCAGTGGTCATGGCTTCTTCTCTTTCTTTTCAAGCAGGTTTTTCAAGGCTTCAAACCGTGTCGACCAGAACTGCTCATAGTATTTCAGCCACTGGCCGGCGGATTTCAGGGCTTCGGGATTGAGTGTGACCATCTGAAAACTCCCGGCTTTGCGGCGTTTGATCAGATCCGCGGCCTCCAGCACCTTGAGGTGTTTGGAGACTGCTGCGAAGGTGAGCCTGTGGGGTTCCGCGAGCGCCGATACCGTATGCTCGCCGGTTGCGGCCTGGCGCAGAATGGCGCGCCGGGTCGGATCCGAAAGCGCCTGGAACAGCCTGTCCAACTGCGCCTCCCGTTGCCTTGTTCTGGACGCCTGCATGGAAAAATGCTTCCTTTGCATGTTCCTCATTCAACTGATTAGTTGAATGCTAGCCTGTGCCGGATTAAGAGTCAACCATTCAGTTGAATGCAGATCAACGGCGATGATGGCTCAGAGTCTGGCGGCCTCGGCAAGTGCAGTGCGCATCTGCGGCAGCAGTTCGCCGTTGGATGCAACATAGCCGCCGGAATGCAGCGGATCGCCATCGCCATCAAGTCTGGAAACAAAGCCGCCGGATTCGCGGATGAACAACAGTCCCGCAGCCATGTCCCAGGCATTGAGATGATGGCACCAGGCGGCATCCAAACGGCCACAGGCCACATAGGCCAGTTCCAGCGCCGTTGAACCCAGGGCGCGCAGTCCCGACGTGCGCGCCTGCAGCACCGCGATTTCGTTGCGGTGGCGCACATGGTCCTTCTCGCCGATGTGGGGCATGTTGGTGCAAACGAGCGCCTCATGCAGGTACTTGCGTGAAGATACGCGCATGCGCTTGTTGTTGAGGAATGCGCCCTGGCCCTTTTCAGAGTGGTACAGTTCATCGCTGATGGGATTGTAAGTGACACCGCTGACGATCTCACCCTTGCGCTCCAGCGCCACGGTGACAGCGAAAAAGGGCAGGGCATGCATGAAGTTCGAGGTGCCGTCGATGGGGTCGATGATAAAGCGGTGGTCGGCGTCCTGGCCTTTGCTTTCACCTTCCTCCTCGCCCAGAAAACCATAGGTGGGCCGCGCTTTCGCCAGTTCACCGCGCAACACACGCTCCGCCTTCTTGTCGGAGTTCGTCACGAAATCGCCTGGGCCCTTCATGGAGACCTGCAGGCTCGACACTTCGCCATAATCCCGCTGCACGCCGCGGGCAGCCTTGCGCACGGCATTGATCATGACGGTCAGGACGGGCGAACTGGTCACAGGGGCATTTTCCTTGTTGGCGGCAGCGGCTGATAGCAAGATTGTGTTTCGATAGCCAGCGCGGGAGACGACCATGAAAAGAGCGGTGCTCTGGATATTCTACACCCTTCTGGGGCTGTTCCTGGTGTTTGTCGCCGGAGGCTACGTCCTGCCAGGAACGGCCCATGTGGAGCGGCAGGCGCTCATCAATGCACCAGCGGAGAAAATCTTTGCCGTGGTGTCTGATCTGCAACGCAGCAAGGACTGGTCACCCTGGTTTGGGCTCGATCCCGGCATGCAGGTGACATTCGAGGGGCCGGGCGGCAACACGGGTCCTGGTGTCGGCCAGAAAATGAAGTGGACATCCACCAACGCAAATGTCGGCAATGGTTCGCAGGAGACGGTTGCGTTTGTGGCCAACGAAAAAATAGTGGCCGCGCTCGATTTCGGCGAGATGGGCAAAGCCAACGCCACCGTGCTGCTGGCCCCCGAGGGTGCAGGCACCAACGTCACATGGTCGTTCGATTCAGAATTGAACAGCCTGCCCGAACGCTGGTTCGGCCTGATGTTCGAGCGCTGGATCGGTGCGGACTACGAAAAGGGCCTCGCCAATTTGAAGGCGTATGTTGAAACGCAGGGGTAGGTTTTTACAAGCAGCGTGCTGGGCCAGGCGGCTTCGGACAGAGCGGCTTTGCTGACGGGTTGGCCTTCGTGTTCCACGAGAGACCTCAGAAGTGCAATGGCCCGGTGACTGATGCTGAGGGCCGCACCATCGCGCAACAGGAGCCCCTCTTCCGTGTCGAAAGTGATGTGCCCGAAAGAGACCGCGTCCGTACCCATAGCAGCAACATAGGCAGGAAGCATTGCCCTGCCTACTGAATCCTCAATCCAACAGCGGCACCGGTTTTACCACAAAAGATTCGGCGCGTTTTTCGGCTTCGGCACGCTGTTCCTTGGTCAGTTGCTTCATCACGTCATCAAGCGTCGGATCGGGTCTGCCGCCCTTTTCCGCCAGGACGTTCCACATGGCAGCTTCAATGGGGTCGGCGGCGACCCCGGTTCCGGTGGCATAAATCCGCGCCAGGCGGTTCTGGGCCACCGGGTGGCCGTGGTCAGCCGCATAGCGCAGCCACTTCACGCCGATTTCGATGTTGCGCGCAACACCCTCTCCGCGGATTGCCAGCACGCCATATTCGAGGGCTGCTTCCGGCATGCCGCGCAGGGCCGCCTTTGACAGCCACTGGCCTGCGGCAATCGGATTTTTTCCAACCCCTTTGCCGTCAAGGTAGAGCAGGCCCAATTTGTACTGGGCATCGGCGGAGCCTTGCGAGGCGGCCTTGGCCAACCACTCCACGGCCTTGGGCCAGTCCGGGTCCGCGCCATATTGCCCTGCATAAATGAGGGCCAGGTTGTACTGGGCCTTGGCGCTGCCGTTGCCTGCCGCCTTGGCAAGCCATTCCGCTGCCGCCGCCGGGTCGGTTTCGCCAGCACCATCATCGAGAAGGAGAAGGGCAAAGGCGAGTTGGGCTTCGGCGTCGCCCGCTTCGGCTGCCTTGCCGAACCATGTGCGCGCCTCTGGCGCTGAGGCGGCAACGCCGAGGCCGCGCTGATACAGGGTGCCGAGCAGTGCCATGGCGGGCGCGTCGTTGGCAGCGGCAAGTTTCTCGGCCATGGCGCGGGCCTCGGTGTAGTTCCTGTCTTGATAGAGGGCGAGTGCTTCGGCAAACGAGGCCGCCTCAGCCGGCAAGCCCAGCAGCAGCAGTACCCCCAGGGTCCGCAGGGCCACCAGGGCGGCGGCCAAGCATTGCAGTTTCCGGTTCACCGCAGGCCCTTCATCAGTGTGCTGATCACGTCCCTCGCTGTCACGTCGCTCTCCCACATCATGTCGAGGGGCCGGATGAAGTCCGGTTTCTGCGGCAGCAGTATGGCAAGGTTTTCCGGGACCACCGGATCGAAAGCCACCGTAGGCACTTCAAAAATGTCCTGCCACCAATAGAGCAGTGGCTCTCCAGCACTTTGGGAGAATTGCGCAAAGGCCACATAGTCGGCCCCCGCCTCGGCAGCCTCCATGGCGATGTGGCGCGACGTTGCCGCGAAAACGCCGATCATTTCGTCTTTCAGCGTGGCACGCAGGGCTTTCACCGGTGCCGATCGGGAAATGTGCAAGCCATCGGCCTTGAAGCGCTGCACCTGGCGCGGCTCGCAATCCTTGATGACCACCGCCATGTTCAAGGCCTGCAGCTTGGCCACGGTTTCGGCCGTCGCCGCCTCACCAACCATGATCGATGCGCAATCCCCGGCATGGGCTGCAGCGGCGGCACAGGAGAGCAGTGTGTTGGCGTCAATGGCAGCAGGTGCCACAAGAAAAAGGCGGGGAGCGGACATGGGAGCCTCCTAGCGCATCGGACGAGCAAATGGAATCATTTGCGAAGTGAAAGACGCGCCAGATTCAAAGTGGTAGAGCAGCTTGTCGACGGTCAATTTACCGCTGGCTGCTCTACCCCAACTTAGTCCTGTTTGTCACCGCCCGCTCCATCATGCCATTTGCGATCAACTTTTCTGACTTTTGACGATTCCGTCAAAAGTCAGGTCGATCTTGTACGGGGCAGGAACAGGGCGAAGAGGCCCAATGCCGGCAGGAAGGCACAAAGCTTGAAGACAAAATCAATGGAGGTCCGGTCGGCAAGCACACCCAGGGCCGCCGCTCCCAGGCCCGCCACACCAAAGGCAAGGCCGAAGAACAGTCCGGAAATCATGCCGATGCGGCCCGGCAGCAATTCCTGTGCATAAACAACCATGGCGGCAAAAGCCGACGATATGATGAGGCCCACCGGCACCGTGAGAAACACGGTCCAGAACAGGTTGGTATAGGGCAGGGCCAGCGAGAAGGGCAAAGTGCCGAGGATCGACATCCAGATCACGGCTTTGGTGCCGATCCTGTCACCGATGGGGCCGCCCAGAAAGGTTCCCACCGCCATGGCACCGAAAAGCACGAAAAGGTAAATCTGTGCGTCCTGCGCTGTCACGCCAAAATGGTCGATGAGGTAGAAGCTGTAAAAGCTCTGCAGGCTGGAGGTGTAGATGAACTTTGAAAACATCAGGACCAGCAGCACCGCCAACGCCAGCGCAATCTGGTTGCGCGACAAGTCATGCCGTGCGGCCTTGGATGCCACATTGCGGGCGTGGTCCTTGAGCCATGCCGCATACCAGCGGCCCACATAACTCAGCAACACGAATGCCGTGACGGCAAAGAGGGCAAACCAGGCGATGGAGCCTTGCCCCCGGGGCAGGACAAAGGCCGCAACCAGCAATGGGCCAATCGCCGTGCCGACATTGCCGCCCACCTGAAACGTCGCCTGGGCAAAGCCATAGCGCCCGCCGGATGAAAAACGCGTGACGCGCGAGGCATCGGGATGGAAGATCGATGAGCCAATGCCGATCATCCCCGCCGCCAAAAGAATGGCCGGGTAGGAATGTGCGGAGGCCAGCAGCAGGAGGCCCGTCAGTGTGCAAGCTGGCGCCACGGGAAGAGCATAGGGCAGGGGATACCTGTCGGTGAAGGTGCCGATGATGGGCTGCAGAATGGACGCCGTCACCTGGAACACCAGCGTGATCATGCCGATCTGGGCAAAGGTCAGGGCATAATTGTCACACAGCAGCGGATAGACCGAGAGCAGCACGGCCTGCATGGTGTCGTTGATGCCGTGGCAGAGCGCTGCGGCAAAGAGGACGGCGTAGACTGTGCTGGAAGTCTGTGTGGGTGCAAGAGCCGTCATGGCTGGGAGGTTTAGGCGTCACATGAGGCGATGGACAACCCGGCTTGCTGCAGAGCTGCCATCCGCCAGACGGGAGTCACTTTACATCTAGCGCCCTCACCCCGGGCAAGTCCTTGCCTTCCAGCCATTCGAGGAAGGCGCCGCCAGCGGTCGAAATATAGTTGAAATCTTCGGCAGCGCCCGCATGGTTGAGGGCGGAAACAGTGTCTCCACCGCCTGCCACCGTCACCAGCTTGCCCGCCTTGGTGAGTACAGCCGCATGTTGGGCCACGGCGTTGGTGGCGGTGTCGAAAGGAGCAATTTCAAACGCACCCATGGGACCATTCCAGACCACGGTTTTG
>JANPDD010000287.1:0-9249 GCA_031431295.1 Hyphomicrobiales bacterium
GAAGAACCAATAGGGGCATTTCATGTATTTGTGCTGGGCATCATTGCAATAGGCCAGCAGCAGGTTCCGGTCGTACAGCATCAGGCCGCCGGAAATGTTCTGCAGCGCCGCTTCAAGCAGTGAAATCCGTTCCAAGTGTTGCCGGCTGCCATGGAATGTTTGCGCCTGTTCCGCCCGCATGGGGGTCAATGGTTTCACGCTTTGCGCCCGGAAAAATGTCCCTTGACAACATTGCTTTCCTGCAATTCATCTGAGCGTGACACAAGCAGGCGGTGGTTCTTGTCGATCAGCGCACGGACGTGGCGCATCTTCTCACCGAATTCAGGATCGCCTGCAATCTCCATATTCCCGCGCCTGTGCCGCTTGAGATCACGGAGGATGATGCATTTCCTGACCAGGAATCTTTCAAAATCCGCAGGATGCCGGCGCTCCAGGAGCGCGTTTTCCTCCATGAGAATGTCTTCAAGTTCAGAAATTGACGCCTGTAAGGCCTGCAGTGTCATGGAATCTTCCGCTCCAGCGCGTTTTTCAGTCAGTCGGAACCGCGTGTTCCCAGGGAGTTGGCGCCACGCCGCACGTTGGAACACGCTCATTCCGGCCAAGTCTGCAACGCGGTCGGAACATGTCCTGGCCAACATGATTGCAGCCCAGGCTTGCGCCAGTCTGGTTCAGGCGGACCGCCCTGGCATGACCAAAAGGAAAACGTTGAACCGAAGGCCATCCTGATCAGCCAACAGAAGCTGCTTGACGTTGGGCCAAAAATTTACCTAAGATAGAGTATAATTTCATGCTGCACTTTTAAATTGAATTCAGGAGATCTCCGCGATGACCCTGCCGACCGCTCCAGATGCCATTGAAACAGGTGGATCAATCAGTCTGAAAGTGGAGTCAGAGGGCGGCGAAGAAGCGTTTTTCCTGATCGGTGATTTCGGCGCTTCGGTGGGCCTGCAACCCAAAACGATTCGCTACTATGAGCGGGCCGGCCTGATCAAGCCCCGGCGCATGGGCAGGCTCCGGGTCTATCAGCAGCGTGATGTGGCGCGGCTGGAGACGGTCAAATTTCTGCGCAAGCTCGGTGTTTCAATCCGGCAGATCAGGAAGCTGGTTGATCAAGCTGGCGATTTTTCAGTGAACGAGCTCCCTTCGTCCGCAGTTGAGCAATTCCTGATTGACCATCTGGCGGTGATGAACCGCAAGCACCAGGAATTCGAACTGTTGATTGCCGACCTCAGTCAGCGTCTGCAACACGAAGACTGCCGAAAACCCGGCAGCCCTTCAGACCAATAGCTGAAACACGGCGGAAGCGATTGGCAAATTGCTATGCGGCCTCGCGCATGGCGCCGGGACCGGGAATGGCGCCCTTGGGGCATTTTCCAGCGATGATCATGCCCAGCACTTCGTCGTGATCAACGTCCGACGTGTACGCCGTGCCGACGACCTTGCCGTTTTTCATCACACAGAGTCGATCCGCCAGATCAAACACGTCATGGAGATCGTGGCTGATCAGGAAAATGCCAATGCCTTCGGCCTTGAGCTGCTTGATCAATTCACCGACCTGTGCGGTCTCCTGTGGACCCAGGGCTGCTGTGGGCTCATCCATGATCAGGATGCGGGCGTTGAAGTGAATGGCGCGCGCAATGGCAACGGATTGGCGCTGGCCGCCAGACAATTTTGACACGGGCTCCTTGAAGCGGCGGAAATTTGGATTGAGGCGGTGCATGACCTTCCGGCATTCCGCTTCCATGGCCACGTCATCGAGCGTACCAAATGCCGTCTTGAGTTCGCGGCCCAGATAGAGATTGGCGGCAGCGTCCACATTGTCGGCCAGCGCCAGCGTCTGATAGATGGTCTCAATTCCCTGCGCTTTCGCGTCACGGGGGTTGCCGATCGCGATCTCGTCACCGTTCACGAATATCTGCCCGGCATCGCGCTTATAGGCACCGGACAGCACCTTGATCAGTGTGGATTTTCCGGCACCGTTGTGGCCCAGCAGGCCCACCACCTCGCCCGGATACAGATCCAGTGAGGCGTGGTCCACGGCCTTGATGCCGCCAAAGGCAATGGAAATGTCACGCATCTCAACCAACGGCGTGCCACGCTTTGCTTCGCTGTGCTTGTGGTGCGCACCACCGGGCTGTGGAACCAGTTCAACCAGCTTGGCTGGCTTCCTGCCTGACGGCTTTGTTCCGGCCTTTGCCTTCGCAGCGGAGGTAGATTTTGTTGCTTTTGCCATGGTCCCTTGCTCCTACTTCACGCGGCGGGAATAAAGTTGGTCGAGCCAGACGGCGAGCACCAACACCACGCCGACCACAATATTCTGGAATGCCGCAGGCAGGTTCAGCAAGGACATGCCGGAAATAATGGATTGCATCATCAAGGCCCCCAGCATGGCACCGTAAATTGTCCCCACACCACCTGCCAGTGATGTGCCGCCAATGACAGTGGCCGCGATGACATAGAGTTCGTTCAGGCCTCCCAGCGCATTGGTGGCGGCGTTGAGGCGGGCCGACGAGACGATGGACGAGATACCGACGAGTGTTCCCATGAGCGCGAAGACCTTGACGATCATCACTTTGGTGTTGATGCCCGCCAGTTCGGCCGCTTCCGGGTTGCCGCCGATGGCATAGACGTAACGCCCGAACATGGTACGCGTGGCCAGGAATGTCATGAGCAATCCGACCACCATGGCAATCAGCACCGGCACGGAATAGCCGGTGTAGTAGATCAGGCCATCAGTGCAGCGCACCACCTTGTCGGTGGCCATGCAGACGGCAGTGCCATCGGTGTTTTCAACGCCGGGCGGAATGGTGACGCCGTTGGCCTTGGCATAGTTCTCGATCAACTTGAATGGCCAGGGATAAGAGGTCATGACCGCAGTTGTGCCGAGAACGGCGGCGCTGCCGAGGATGGCCAGAAAAACCTCCGCCCACATGGGTCGCAGTGGAAAGTTGAAGCGCAGGCGCTGGCGGCGGCCATTAGCAATGCCGAAGACGATGGCGGCGCACACAACGGCTGCGAGCAGCCAGCTCCAGAACGGCCCAAGCCAACTGATGGGAATGCCGCCGCCAAAAATCTCGTATGTCTTGTCCATCGGGGCAATGGTTTCGCCCTTGGCCAAATAGAACGAGAGACCGCTGTAAGCGAGGAGGCCACCGAGTGTCACGATGAAGGCCGGGATTTTTGCGTAAGCCGTGATAAAACCATTGAAGGCACCAACCAGTGTACCCAGGATGATGCAGGCCACAACGGCAATGATCCAGATGGCCGGGTGGCCCACGCCGAGGATTGGCACAAGTTTGAACACCTGCAGCACCGCACCCGAAACGGCGACAAGGCTGAGCATGGATCCAACGGAAAGATCGAGCTGCCGCATGACGATGAGCAGCACCATGCCTGTGGACATGATGGCAATGGACGAAGTTTGTACCAGCAGCGTCCACAGATTGCGTGGCGTCAGAAATGATCCGCCCAACAACCCGCCAAAATTGCCACGCAAAATACCGCTGGCAATATCAAAGACGCACCAAATCAATATCAATGCAGCAATCATGCCGATGATGCGGGCATCAATTTCCGTCGCGCGGATAAACCGTGTCACCGGCCCCTCATGTTGCAGGGCGGGGCCTTGACTTGATTGGGGTACATTGGACATCGACGTCTCCGCAGGATTCCGGCTTCTACTTAAAGAAAAACCGCACCGCTTTGGCAAGCGGTACGGCCCATCATTCGTCAGATGCTAGAAATTAGCAACCGGTTGCCGCACCAGCGGCCACGCCTGCGCAGGCCTGGTCCTTGGTGATGTGGCCGGCATCAATGGCGACATTGACGTTGGCCTTGGTGATCGGTGTCGGGGCGAGCAGGATCGAGTTCATTTCGACCTTGTTCTTGCCGCCGCTGAACTTGGCAACACCGGCGATGGATGCCATGTCAGCACCATCAGCCAAGGCGTTGGCGGCTTCACCAGCCACTTTGCCGAGGTCCTTGGCGTTCTTCCAAACCGACACAGTCTGGGTGCCGAGAGCGACGCGGTTGATGGCCGCCAAGTCACCGTCCTGGCCGCCGACGGGAATTCCAGCCATGCCCTGTGCGGTCAAAGCAGCAACAACGCCCGAAGCCATGCCGTCGTTTTCAGACAGGACAGCGTCCACCTTGTTGCCGGTCGAGGTCAGGCACTGCTCCATGTTCTTCTGGGCATTTTCTGGCGCCCATTTGTCTGTGAAGGTTTCGCAGACATTCTTGATCTTGCCGGAATCAAGTCCGTCCTTGAGCACTTCCATCATGCCCTCGAAAAGGAAGGTGGCGTTCGGATCGCCCTTGTCGCCCTTGATGAAGGCATAGTTGCCCTCCGGCTTCGCTTTCTGGACTTCCTGGGCAATGATGCGGCCCACACCAACGTTGTCGAAGGTGATGTAGAGCGCGTTCGGATCTTCGAATTGCACATCATAGGCAATCGCCTTGAGACCAGCGTCGTTGATGGCCTTGATCGATGGCAGGATTGCGTCAGTATCGAACGCCACGACCAAGATCACGTCGACCTTTTGCGAGATCAGGCCCTCAATGTCAGCAGCCTGCTTTTGGGCAGAGTTTTGCGCATCTGTGGACACATAGGTGTTGCCGGCAGCTTCAACGACAGCCTTGATGGCGGCTTCGTCGGTTTTCCAGCGTTCTTCCTGGAAGGTCTTCCACGACACGGCGATAGTCTTGCCAGCTGCAAGGGTGGACACGGACGATGCACCCAGCATCATCGCGCCAGCCATCAGGGCCAATACTGTTTTCTTCATATTTCATTCCTCCTAGTGCCCTCTCGACCCGGCATGGACGCCAAAAAAGCAGCCCCCGGGGGGGAGACCCGCTCTTGTTTCGGATAGCGACGGCTGGACGTTCTGTGTTTGTTATTATTTCGGCGTCCGAAATAAATTTTGCCCGAATGCTCTGCGTGAGTCAAGCATGGTGAAACGGTCCCGGTAAATGTGCTGCGGACAGGCCGGTCCGACGCGATTCCCGGCAAAAGCCAGAAGTATCGGACGCGCCATTCTTGACGGCGTGCAACAAGCGCGACATCATCATGTCGAAATTGAAGCTGGCCACTGATGGTCACAGGAGGAGCGCGACATGACATCGATCATTCCCAAAAAGCCTGACATATTGAAACCATCCCGGCGCAAACTGCTCAAGGCCACCGCGGGCTTTGCTGTCGGCACCGGTCTCATGGGCCGCTATGTCCAGGCCCAGGCCGCAGACCCGATCCGCGTCGGTTTCCAGGTTCATCGCACCGGCATCGGTGCCTCCTATGGCAAGTGGTATGAGCGCACGACCTCGGCTGCGGCATCCCTCATCAATGAGATGGGCGGCATCAACGGCAGGCCCCTTGAGATCATCGCTGAAGATGACGGCACCGATCCGGGCCGGGGCGCTGAGGTGGTGGAGAAGTTTGCAACCCAGCACAAATGTGATGTGGGCTTTGGCACACTCTTCAGCCACGTGGTCATGGGCTCGGCCCCGCGTGCCGGGGAATTGAAGTTGCCCTATTATGTTGTGTCGGAGGGCCATCACGTGGCTTCCGGCGGGCTCAACCGCTACACGTTCCAGCCCGGCATCACGGATGTGAAATCGCAGGTCATTTCGCTGGCGCCCTGGATTGCCAAGAATGTCGGCAAGAAAGTGACGATGATCTATCCTGACTTTGCCTTCGGCCATGATCACCGCGACTATTTCTCGGCGGCGATCAAGGCCCAGGGTGGGGAAGTGAACGCGCTCATCCCCATTCCGCCGACGGAGTCGTCCTTCACCAAATATTTCCCGCAGATCCCGGCAGACACGGAAGTGATCTATCATGTGATGGTTGGCCCCGCCGTGCTGACATTCGTCAAGGAACTGGGCGAACATTTCGGCTCGACGCATCCGGCCCTGTTCGGCTTTATCGACAGCCTGGAGGCTGTGGATTTCAAGAGTCCGGGCCTGGAGTTCCTGGAAGGCTCGTATTTGTGGGAGGCTTATCCACGTTTCGCCGGGGCAACACCCTCGGCCCATGACACGTTCTACCGCAGCAAGGTGGGTGTCGACGCAAACGGCGCTTCAACGTCCGATCCGGCGGACATCTCAACCTTCAGCCACATGTTCGGCTGCTGGGAAACACTGTTCGTGATCAAGAAGGCCATGGAGGCTTCGGGCTATACCGGTGCCGCCGACAAGGCCAAGCTCATTGAAGCCACCGAAGCCATGACTGACCTCGCTGAAGGCAACGAGCATCCGCAGGGCAACAAGGTCTTCAACGGCAAGATCCACCAGAGCTTCGGCCACCAGAATATCACCCAGGTGAAAAATGGCGTGGGCGAGGTGGTCTATCGCACGACGATCGAGGAGGGCCTGTACGAACCGGAAGCGGATTACACGAAGATGGCGCTGTAGCGAGGTTGGCCACACACGTTGCCACACTCATTTCCCCTCCCCCTTGTGGGGAGGGGGAAACATAGTGTCCTTCCTCCCGCACCTCCTCCTCGCCGTCCTTGAAGGCACGGTTGCCGCCGCCGTTCTGGCATTGTCGGCGCTGGGATTGTCCCTGGTGTTTGGCGTGATGCGCGTCGTCAATGTGGCCCATGGCGAGTTCTTCATGCTGGGGGCCATGCTCGCCTGGTGGACTGCCAAGACGGTGGGCGGAGGGCCATTGATCGGGTTTCTCGCGGCACTGGTCGTGGCACCGACCGTCGTGGGAGCCATCGCCTTTGTCACCGAGCGCCTGCTGTTGCGCCGCATCGGCTACGATCCAGAAGCCACAATCGTGGCAACGATTGGCCTGTTGTTTGTCTTGCAACAACTGGCCCTCACGGTGTTTGGCGCCGAGGCGAAGCCCGTGGCGGCGCCCTTCACCTACCGGATAGCCCTGCCGTGGTTTGGCTATTCGGGCTACAAACTTTTTGTTGTTGCGGTGTCACTGCTGCTGCTTCTTGGCGTGTGGTGGGTGTTGGCGCGCAGCAAGGCCGGCCTCATCATGCGGGTCACGCAGTTCGACCGTGAAACGGCAACCGCCTTCGGCATTCCCGTCAACACGGTTTATTCGGCGGTATTTGTGGCGGGTGCCGCACTTGTAGCCATCGCCGCCGTGCTCATCGTTCCCATCCAGCAGGCGCACTACCTGATGGGTGGTGATCCGCTGCTGATGAGTTTCATCGTGGTGATCATCGGAGGGCTTGGCAGCATCAGGGGCAGCGTGGTTGCAGCCCTCATCATCGGCATGGCGGATGGCATCATCTCGGTGTTCTTCACGCCAACGCTTGCCTCCATCATCGCCACGCTCAGCGTGGCACTGGTGCTGGTGTGGCGGCCGCAGGGCCTGTTTGGAAATGTGGCGCGATGAGCGTCGCCGCGAAATCGCTGGTTTTTCATGGGGCGGTTTTCGTGCTGCTGTTTCTCGCGCAATTCATCGTCAGCGACTATGCGGCCCTGTCCCTCACCCGGATCATGGTTCTGGCCGTCTATGCCGTGGGCTACAATCTCATGTTTGGCTATGCAGGCCTGCTGAGCCTCGGCCACGCCATGTTCTTCGCAGCAGGGCTCTACACGGCAGCCCTTGGTGTCACCCGTGGCGGCTGGGGCGTTCCTGTGTCCTTTGCCGCCGCCATCATTGTGGGTGCGGTGTTCTCAGCACTCATTGGTGCCGTGGCGCTGCGGGCCAGGGGGGTCGCCTTCATGATCGTGACACTGATGTTCTCGCAGGCCGCCTATCTTGCGGTGCTGTACTTTGGTGCCTATACGCGCGGCGACGAAGGTATCGTGGTCAAGGACGATCTTCGCAAGTTTGCTTTTGCAGGGCTTGACATGGACCTCACCAGCCCGGTGTTGCGTTACAATCTGGCGCTTGTGCTGTTGATGCTCGCAGTCTCCCTGGTGTTCTGGATCGTGCGTTCGCCTGTGGGCCGCGTACTCGCAGCCATCCGCGAAAACGAGATGCGCACGGCCATGTTGGGATATGACGTGATGCGTTACAAACTCGCGGCTGTCGTGGTTTCCGGCACACTGTCGGCAGCGTCGGGTGCGGCCTTTGCGCTCATGTTCGGCTATGCGGGCGCAAGCTTTGCCTCCATCCAGTATTCCATCCACCCCCTGCTGTGGACATTGTTGGGCGGGTCCGCCACGGTGCTTGGACCCGTGCTGGGTACGGCGATGATGACGCTGCTCACTGACCTCGCCTCCAGCTACACGGATGCCAATCTGCTGGCCGTAGGTGTGGCACTGATCCTCACCGTGCTGTTCTTTCCCAAAGGTGTTCTGGGAACGCTGCGTCAAAAATGGCTGGGCTGGCTGCCATGAGGCTCCTGGAAACACAGAGCTTGCGAAAACGCTTCGGCGGCCTGGACGCCGTGGCTGGTGTGGATTTTTCCCTTGACGAGGGCGAAGTCCGCGCCGTGATCGGACCCAATGGAGCCGGAAAGACGACTTTCGTCAGCCTGATTGCGGGGCGCGTCACGCCGGATGCCGGTGCCATCACATTCGCCGGTGCGGACATCACGCAAGAGCCGGATTTCAAGCGGGTCAGACGTGGCATTGCCTATACATTTCAGATTACCAGCATCTTTGCCAATCTGTCGGTGGCTGAAAATGTGGCCCTTGCGGCAGGCGGCCATGATGGCGCAGGGGCAGGGTCTGCGCTTGCCCGCGTTGGACTGGCAAATCGCGCCGCGCAAATCGCCGGTACCCTGGCCTATGGCCACCAGCGCCTGCTGGAAGTCGCCATGGGTCTGGCGCTCAGCCCGCGATTGCTCATTCTGGATGAGCCGACACAGGGCCTTTCGGACGCGGAGATCGCAAGTTTCATGGCACTGGTGCGCGACATCGCCAGGGACGCCACAATCCTGCTCATCGAACACAACATGAAAGTGGTGATGGAACTGGCAAGTCGCATCACGGTTATGAGCCGTGGGCGCATTCTGGCGGAAGGGTCCCCGGATGAGATCCGCGCCCACGCTGATGTGCGCAACGTCTATCTGGGGAACGGTTGATGCTGTCGCTCGAGGCCATATCCGCATCCTATGGCGCGGTGCGGGTGTTGCGGGACCTGTCGCTCGACGTCGCGGGAGGTGAAGTCTTGTGCCTTCTGGGCCGCAACGGGGCAGGCAAGACGACGACGCTCAAGGCCATCATGGGTCTTGTGCCGGTGCGCGCGGGCCGCATTGTCCTCGACGGCACGGACATCTCGAAAATCCCGGCCCATGAGGTTCCGCGCCGGGGCGTTGGCTATGTGCCGCAGGGGCG
>JANPDD010000288.1:0-1756 GCA_031431295.1 Hyphomicrobiales bacterium
TACCGGTGAAGCCATTGCCCGCGCCATGCAGGCCTATGAAGGTGTATCCGCCGACGTGCTTCGCACCCAGCGCCGCGAGAAATTCCTGATGATGGGCCGGGGTCTTTAACGCGAAGACTACATGCCGACGGCGGCAAAATTGTCCATCATGGTCTGGTAGAGACTGGCAACACCGCTCGATGTATTGCTGAGCACCGGAATGAGCCCCATGGCGAGAATGCTGGCGATCAATCCATATTCAATGGCCGTGGCACCACACTCATCAGCGGTGAAACGATCCAGAATTGCCAGCCTGCGTATCATCGAAAGCCCTTGTCGGTGCCAGTCCACTTATCTGCCTAGCACTACAGGGGGAGCAATTACTGTCCCAATAAGTCAAATGTTAAACTTTTCGGGCGGCTGTTAATTGCCGAAGTAACCACCAATGTCGGAGAACTTCACCTGGATGCCGGAGGCCACATAAAGGAAGCCCGGTATAATGGCGGCAAACATGGCGGTGACGATGATGCCATACTCCACGGCAACGGCACCCCGGTCACAGGAAAGCAGGGTCTTGGCGCGACGAACGAGTGACTTTGACATGGCAGCTCCCGGATGGCCTGACGGAACGCCCCATGAATATTCTGAAATGCCTCTTAAATCCTTAATTCAATCATTATTGTTGTGCTGAAACGATGCAAATCGCAGCCTGAACCCAGGGGACCACCGAGAATGCCAATCACCGTGAATCGCCGCTTGCTCCTGGCCGGGCTTTCGGCACTGTCGGCCGGAACTGTTCTGGGCCAACGGCGGGGGTTAGCCGCAAGCCTGCCCCGGCTTTCGGTTGAAAGCCGTATCCTCGAAGTGAAGGGCCGGGCGGCAAAAGTTTTTGGCATCATGAACGAGGCAGGAGGTCATGGCCTCAACACCGTGCTCAGCGACAATTTTGCCGCAACCCTGGTCAACAACACTGACGAAGAGACTTTGGTTCACTGGCATGGACTCACGCCACCCCTTAAATTCGATGGCGTGCCAATGCTCTCCGGGCCCGTACAAGCGCCCGGCGAAAGCCGCGACTATGTTTTCCCGACCCGTGACGCCGGAACCCATTGGATGCACTCCCATGTGGGCGTCCAGGAACAGCGCCTGCTGGCTGCCCCCCTCATCATCCGTGAGACTGAAACACCCCTGTTTGTCGAGCAGGAGCATGTGGTCATGCTGCATGATTTCACGTTTCGCGATCCCCATGAGATTCTGGCAGAATTGCAGGATGGGGGTGGCGAACATGCCGCTCATGCCACCCACACAACCATGACCAAGGCGGACGGGATGACCAATGACATCACCTATGATGCCATGCTCGCCAATGACCGGACACTTGATGACCCGGAAATTGTAAGTGCCGAACGCGGCGGACGTTTTCGTCTGCGCATCATCAATGCGGCTTCCGCCAGCAACATGTGGATTGATCTGGGCCAAATCGAAGGTGAGATCATCGCCGTTGACGGTAAATCCGTGAGGCCCCTGAAGGGCAACCGTTTCCCTCTGGCCGTCGCCCAGCGCGCCGACATCAGGCTCACCCTGCCGGGGGCGGGTGCGTGGCCTGTGCTATTCAAGGCGGAAGGCTCGAAACTGCAATCTGGAATTATTCTCAGGAGTGCAGGTGCTGCGATCGGGAAGATCAGCGACCAGGCGGAAAGCCCTGCCGCACCTGTCGATCTCAGCCTCGAGAAACACCTGCAATCCCTGGTGCACCGCCCTGACATCGCGGTGTCTC
>JANPDD010000289.1:0-7811 GCA_031431295.1 Hyphomicrobiales bacterium
CGCTTTGGACGTATGTATTGCATAAATCCGACAGTGCGGTAAAGGATGCCATGACCTTTGTCCAGTAATGGGCGCTGGCCAAGGCGCTGCCTTTGCCGCGCTATGAATTGACCGGCAGGGACGGGCCGGAACATCGTCCGCGTTTCACCGTGCGTATCGTTGTTGACCGGCATCAGTCCGTTGAGGGGGCGGGCCAGACCAAGCAGGCGGCGGAAATGAACGCCGCCAAAGCGTTCATTTTGCGCGAAAGCCTGCGGTGACGGACAATCTTACCCGGAAATTTGGGTTTGTCGCCATCATCGGGGCGCCCAACGCCGGCAAGTCCACGCTGGTCAACCAGTTGGTGGGCTCCAAGATTTCCATCGTCAGCCACAAGGTGCAAACAACGCGGGCGCGCATCCGCGCCATCCTTGTGCAAGGTGAAACGCAGGCCGTGCTGGTTGACACGCCAGGCATCTTCAGTCCCAAACGCAAACTTGATACAGCGATGGTCGACAATGCCTGGGCCGGGGCGTTTGAGGCGGATGCGGTTCTGGTCCTCGTCGATGCCCGCCGCGGCCTTGATGAACAGGTTGAGGCCATCATCGCCCACCTCAAGGCGCACAACACCAAGGCACTGTTGGCCATCAACAAGACTGACCTGGTGCGCCATGAACAGCTGCTGCCGCTCTCGAAAGATCTCAACGAGGCCTTCAGCTTCGACAGGACATTCATGGTATCGGCCCTCACCGGGTCTGGTGTTGACATGCTGAAACTGCAAGTGCTGGAGCAGATGCCCGCAGGGCCGTGGCATTATCCGGAAGACCAGACAGCGGACCTCAATTTGCGCTTTCTTGCGGCCGAAATCACCCGTGAGAAAATCTACGAGCGCCTGCATGAGGAGTTGCCCTATTCCTCGACCGTTGAAACGGAAACATGGGAAGAAATGAAGGACGGCTCGGTCAAGATCTCGCAAGTCATATTTGTGGCGCGTGACGGCCAGAAAGCCATTGTCCTCGGCAAAGGAGGCCAGATGGTGAAAACGCTCGGCCAACTGGCGCGGACCGACATGGAAAAGGCGTTCGAACGGCGGGTACACCTTTTCCTGTTCGTGAAAGTGCGCGAGAACTGGGCGGAAGATCCGGAACGATTGCGCATGATGGGCTTGACGCTGTAGTGAAGTGCCATGGAATGGCGCGATGAGGGAATCGTCCTGGCCGTGCGTCGGCATGGCGAAACGTCGGCGATTACGGAAGTTCTGACTGCGCGGCATGGGCGCTGCCTTGGCCTGGTGCGGGGCGGGCGCTCGCGGCACTTGCGGCCCGTGCTTCAGCCCGGCAACCATGTGGGACTGACGTGGCGGGCGCGGCTTGAAGAGCATCTTGGGCATTTTCAAATGGAACCGCTGCATTTGCAGGCTGGGTTGATCCTGGAAGAGCCCCTGCGCCTCATGGGGCTCTCGTCACTGACGGCGCTGGCGCAATTGTTGCCCGAGCGCGAGCCGCATCCCCGGCTTTTCGATGCCTTGCAGATTGTGTTGGAGGCCATTGACCAGGACCATGTGTGGCCGAGCCTGCTGGTGCGTTGGGAAATGGGACTGTTGGATGAACTGGGATTCGGACTTGATCTTTCAAAATGCGCCTCAACCGGGGCCACAAGCAATCTCACCTATGTATCGCCGCGCTCCGGCCGGGCCGTCAGCGGTGAAGCCGGCAGGCCCTATCATGAAAAGCTGTTTCAATTGCCGGGTTTCCTGCGGGGCGAGGCCACCGGCGATCCGCATGATGTTTTGGCAGGATTGCGTCTGACCGGGCATTTCCTGGAGCGTCACGTGTTTGAGCCGCGCAGCGTGGCCATGCCCCAGGCCCGCGCCATGCTGCAGGACCGACTGCAACAAAGTGCATCTTGATTGCCAAACGGGCGTGGCGCAAGGGGGGAACCGGACAAGAGCATCGTGCGGTCAATTGGAATCAGAAACATCAATTGACCGCAGCAACGATGCTCGTAAATCAATATCTTGGCGCAACTTTCCTCTCTCAAATCGTTCCGATTTGATCGTCCGTTGCGCTAGGGCCGGATTGGGGATTGAAGATGATTGGCCGATTGAACCACGTTGCCATCGCCGTGCCTGATCTTGCTGCGGCGAGCGCACTCTATAGCATGTCGCTGGGTGCACACGTATCCGCACCCCAGGCCGAGCCTGCGCATGGCGTGACAGTTGTATTTGTGGAGTTGCCCAACACCAAAATTGAATTGCTGCAGCCACTGGGTGAAGGATCGCCGATCAGCGCCTTTCTGGAGAAAAACCAATCTGGCGGCATTCACCACCTGTGTTTTGAAGTCGATGACATCATTGCGGCGCGGGATCGTTTGTTGAAGTCGGGTGCGCGGGTGCTGGGTGACGGCAATCCAAAAACAGGCGCACACGGAAAACCGGTGCTGTTTCTGCACCCAAAGGACTTTAACGGAACGCTGATCGAGCTGGAGCAGGCATGAGTTGGGTGTCCGGGATCGCGATTTTCTTCATCGTCTGGTGGACGGTGTTGTTTGCGGTGCTGCCCTTCGGTGTGCGGAGCGCCAGCGAGGATGGTGAAGCGGTGATCGAGGGCAACGAAGCCGGCGCGCCGGTACGTCACGGCATGGCGTGGAAACTTGGTGCAACGACGCTGATTTCGATTGTCATCTTTGCAGCGCTCATGGGCGTGCTGGCGAGTGGCGCGTTTGAGCGGTTGAGCCTGCCCTTCATGCCCGGCATCGACGGATAGGCCTACTTGGCCCGCTTTCCCTCGATATCGGGAGCAGGCGGGAGGCGGGATTTCAAGTCCCGGTCAGTGACGCTCATGTGGTTGCGTGTGTATTGTTCAGACGCCTTTCGCAGGGGCTGGAAATCCCACGGGAAAAGATTTCCGTTCTTCATCGCCTCAAACATCATGAGACGCGCCTGCTGACTTTGCAGCACGGCTGATTGGATGCGCGGGATATCAAACTTCGCTCCAACCTCGGCTCGCATGGATTTGGCGAGGGGATGTTTTGCCGCAAGATTGTTCAGCTCCCGGGGATCATCAAGAAGATTGAACAATTGGTCGGGGTCGGTTGGTGCGTGAATGAATTTCCACGGACCGCGCCGCAACATGTACATGGGCGAAATGGTACCCTCCGCCAGGTATTCGCCCCAGCACGTCGCCTTGGCATCCTCAGGCCCACCGTTCAGCAAGGGTAACAGCGACCGGCCATCAACCTTGACGGCCAATGGACCTGCATCCGCAAGATCGGCAAACGTGGGCAAAAAGTCAGTGAGGCCGACGGGTTCAGTTACCCGCCTGGGCTTGAAGCGGCCCGGCGCCCAGATGAGCAGCGGCACGTGGGCCGACGGCTCCAGAAAACTCATCTTGTACCAAAGGCCGCGCTCACCCAGGAAATCACCATGGTCGGAAGTGAACACAATGACGGTGTTCCCCAGCATGCCGGTGGCTTCGAGTGCGGCAACAAGCTGGCCCACGAGATTGTCCACATAGGAAATATTGGCATAGTAGCCATGGCGGGCGGCGCGGATATCCTGTTCCGTCACCACATAGTCATCCATCGCGGACGTCTCGTGAAGGCGTTGGTGATGGGGATCGCGGTTGTTGTGGGTGATTGGGGGAACCTTTGGCAGGTCGATCCTGGCGTCGTCGTAAAGGTTCCAGAATTGCCTGCGGGCCGCATAAGGGTCATGCGGATGGGTGAAAGATGCCATCAGCGCCAGCGGCTTTTCGGCATCGAAGCGGGCATGGTCGTAAATCTTGCGCACGGCCTGAAAAACAACGTCGTCATCATACTCAAGCTGGTTGCTGATCTCGGCAATGCCGGGCTGCAGCACGCTGGTCATGTTGTGGTACCACCAGTCGATGCGTTCCTGTTTCAGGTGCCAATTGGGGGTCCAGCCAAAATCGGCGGGGTAGATATCGGTGGTCAGCCGCTCCTCCAGCCCGTGCAGCTGGTCAGGGCCTACAAAGTGCATCTTGCCGGAAAGGCAGGTTTTGTAGCCCTGCTTGCGCAGGTAATGCGCCCAGGTGGGAATGGCCGAAGGAAATTCGGCGGCGTTGTCATAGACGCCGGTGCGCGATGGCAGTTGGCCATTCATCACCGTGGCGCGGGCGGGCGCGCAGAGCGGGCTCGTTGAATAGGCGTTCTCAAAAACCACACCCTCTGCGGCAAGGCGGGAGAGGTTGGGAGTCTGCACCAGGGGATGGCCGTGGAACGGCAGGTATTGGGCTGCCAGTTGATCAGCCATCACAAAAAGGATGTTGGGGTGGAGGTTGGGTTTTTGTTGCGTCGCCACTATGTTTGCCTGATGAAAACCGTGTTGCTGTTTCTGATCCGCTTCTACCAGTTGACACTTTCATCTGTCATGGGGCGTTCGTGCCGCTTCCTTCCGACATGCTCGGACTATGCGCGACAGGCCATTGAAAAACACGGGGCCTGGCGTGGCGGAAAACTGGCATTGCGGCGCGTTGGGCGCTGCCATCCCTGGGGCGGAGAGGGGTTCGACCCGGTACCCGACCAATTGGACGGGACAGGCCACAAATAGAAAGGGCCGGATTGCTCCGGCCCGCCAGTCCCTTTTTGCTGGTCGATCAGAAGGCCCAGATGACGCCAAGCCGCACTTCGTGATCGTCGAAGTCGGGAATGTCGACATTGCAGCAGCCGCCATCAGTGTAATTGTCACCTCCGAAGCGGGTGTAGAGGTAGTCGAGCTTCACGCGGAAGGACTCCGAGAGTGCTTGTTCGATGCCGCCGCCGAAGGTCCAGCCAAAGTGATTGCCCTTGAGGTGGTCAGGGACCGCTGCGATGATACCATTGAGATCACCCTTGGCCCAGGCACCGCCAGCCGTCAGGAAGAGCAATGTGTCGTCGAACGCGTAACCCCAGCGGGCGCGGAGCGTTGCGATATGATCCATGGAGAAGGCGAAATCGCCGCCGGCTTCTTCATTGGTGGCGATGTCACCGGACATGCCCCAGTCGCCTTCGAGGCCGATGACCCACTGGTTGAACTGGTGATTGTAGCCGGCAAGCGCGCCGCCTTTCCAGCCGCAGCCGGACATTTCCCAGAGCTCATCCGGATCAGGCGTCAAATCTGTAAGTTCGCCATCGATGCAGGTGGCACCCGCCCAGGCTCCGATGTAAAAGCCGCTCCAATCGTAGGTGGATGAGCGCAGCTCTTCCATGGGCGGTGGTGGCACATCAAGGTCGGCGGCCAGTGCCGAAGCGGACGGCGCAATCGCCGCAGCCGAAAGTGCAAGAGCAAGAAGAAGCTTTTTCATGTTGGTACCCAGTTACAGTTAATGCCGAAAGTGGGGCCAACATGGCTTGTTAAGGTTAATGCGGCGTTTCAAAATCCTTAAGAAATTCTTAATTCCTGTGGTTTTTTGGCGGCTTCTTGACGATTTCGCCGGGTCCGGGCATGGGACGTCCACTTGCATTGATTTGGCTTACCCGGGTCTGTGGCCGGGAGTGGGCAGGAGGACGAGACGATGGTTACGGTGACATTTCCCGATGGCGCAGAGCGCAGCTTTGAGGCGGGAACAACGGCAGAGCAGGTGGCCGCCGCGATTTCGAAATCCCTTGAGAAGAAAGCGGTCGCTGCCGTCATCAACGGCACTCTTGCTGATCTTTCCGATCCATTGACGGCCGATGCCAAGCTGGAAATCGTGGTGCGCGATGATCCGCGTGCGCTGGAACTCATTCGGCATGACGCGGCCCATGTGTTGGCGGAGGCGGTGCAGGAGCTTTTCCCCGGCACGCAGGTGACGATTGGTCCGGTGATTGAGAATGGTTTCTACTACGATTTTTCCCGCAACGAGCCCTTCTCGCTTGCGGACTTCCCGGCGATCGAGAAAAAAATGCGGGAGATCATCCAGCGCGACAAGCCGTTCACGAAGTCAGTGAAGACCCGCGAAGAGGCCAAGGAATTTTTCCGCACCAAGGGTGAAATGTTCAAGGTCGAGCTTGTGGATGCCATTCCCGGCGCGGAAGACATCAAGTTCTACAACCAGGGCGGCTGGATTGACCTGTGCCGTGGTCCGCACATGCCATCAACAGGCAAGATCGGCTCTGCCTTCAAGTTGATGAAGGTGGCGGGGGCCTATTGGCGCGGCAATTCCAACAACCCGATGTTGACGCGTATCTATGGCACGGCCTGGCACAACGACAAGGATTTGCAAACTTACGTGACGGCGCTGGAAGAAGCGGAGAAGCGTGACCACCGCAAGCTCGGCCGCGAGATGGACCTCTTTCATTTCCAGGAGGAGGGGCCGGGCGTTGTCTTCTGGCATGCCAAGGGCTGGACGATATTCCAGCAGCTCATCGCCTACATGCGCCGCCGTTTGAGCAAGCTCGACTATGACGAAGTGAACGCGCCGCAGTTGCTCGACAAGTCGCTGTGGGAAACTTCGGGCCATTGGGGCTGGTACAAGGAGGCGATGTTCGCTGCCACTTCGGCTGGTGATGAGACGGAGGATGAACAGGTTTTTGCCATCAAGCCCATGAACTGTCCCGGCCATGTGCAAATCTTCAAGCATGGTTTGAGGAGTTACCGCGAACTCCCCATGCGGCTTGCGGAATTCGGCAATGTGCACCGCTATGAACCGAGCGGAGCCTTGCATGGCCTGATGCGGGTGCGCGGCTTCACACAGGATGACGCGCACATTTTCTGTACGCCGGAGCAGATGGAAGATGAGTGCCTGAAGATCAACGATCTCATTCTCTCGACTTACCGCGATTTCGGTTTTGAACAGTTTGTGGTGAAACTCTCGACGCGGCCTGAAAAGCGCGTGGGGTCCGATGAGGCGTGGGACCGCGCCGAAGATATTATGAGACGCGTGCTGGAGCAGATTGCGGGGGCGTCCGATGGCAAGATCAAGACGGCCATCAACCCGGGCGAGGGGGCCTTCTACGGTCCCAAATTTGAGTATGTGCTGCGCGATGCCATTGGCCGGGATTGGCAATGTGGCACCACACAGGTGGACTTCAACCTGCCGGAACGCTTCGGCGCGTTCTACATTGGCGAGGATGGCAACAAGCATGTTCCCGTGATGATTCACCGCGCCATCTGCGGCTCCATGGAGCGGTTCCTCGGCATTCTGATTGAGAATTTTGCGGGCCATTTCCCGCTGTGGCTGGCACCGACGCAGATAGTGGTGGCAACGATCACGTCCGACGCCGACGAGTACGCGGTTGAGGTGAGCAAACAACTGAAAGATGCGGGCCTGCGCGTCACAACAGATCTTCGCAACGAAAAGATCAACTACAAAGTCCGCGAACATTCTGTGGGGAAAGTTCCGGTCATCCTTGTGGTCGGCAAGCGCGAGATGGAAGAGAGGGCGGTCAACATGCGGCGCCTGGGCTCGCAGGACCAGAAGGCGATGAGTTTGGTTGATGCGCTTGCGGCGCTTACAAGTGAGGCCGTGCCACCGGATTTAAGGTGAGGCGCTATCGTCCCATCCAAGAATTAGGACCGCGCGACACGGTTGCGCGGGCAGGAGGTGGGGTTCTTCTCTTCAGCCTATGTGCTTGGGTCTCGAACGATTCTTTGCAAATGCTGCACTTCCACGCTCCCTCTTCGAGTACGGACAGCTGAGCCAGTTTGTTTTCTTTGCCGAAGCAATGTGCGCAATACGGACCGGACTTAGCTTTTTCTGCGTCCTGAAGGAAATATACGGGGTCTTCAAAAATGAGATTTGATCGCACCTCTTGCACGGACTTCAATTTTGCAAGCTCTTCCTTGAGTGCGAGTTTAGTCGCCCGTGAAGAACCCCACTTTCACGCGGCTTGAAGTTTTTGCTGCGTAAGAA
>JANPDD010000290.1:0-4215 GCA_031431295.1 Hyphomicrobiales bacterium
CTTGCGCAAAGCCATGGGCAGGACTGTCGAAGAAGTCGAAGCGGCCATCAAGGACGTCTTGCCGACGATCTCCCCAACAGAGTGTCAAAACTACTTCCGAAATGCCGGTTACGGATCATTCAAATGAAATCAGAGTCTAGAGAGCGGCCCGGTTCATCTCGGCGTGTTTTGCCAGCACTGTGTTGTCCGCCATGTCGCCCGTGTGAGGGCGGATCGTGTCACCCGTGCGCATTGGCAGCACATGCACATGCAAATGGAACACCGTCTGCCCGGCGGCGGCTTCGTTGTATTGTCGGATCTGACAGCCGTCGGCCCCCATGGCTTTCACGGCTGCGCGTGACACTTTTTGCACCGTCGACATGACGTTCGCAACGACGTGTGCCTCGGCATCCAGCAGGTTCCTTGAGCCTGCCTTCGGAACAACCAGGCAGTGGCCGTCCACCATGGGCATCACGTCCATGAAGGCCAGTGTGTGCTCATCCTCATAAACCTTGTGGCTGGGAATTTCCCCCCGCAGGATTTTGGCGAAAATGTTGTTTGGATCGTAGCTCATGAAGTGCTCCCGTTGGAAAGCCAGTCGGCAAAATCAGCCAAGGCCCGCGAGGTATAGGCCCTCTTGCGCGCCATACCTTTGTCGGCAAATTTCATGCCCTTGGTCAAATAATCCGTGGGCGGAGGAAAGAGGCCGAAGTTGACGTTCATGGGCTGGAAGGAGGACTTGGCACCATCGGTCGTCACCAAATGCCCGCCAGTGATGTGGTTGATCAGCGCGCCGTGGGCCGTTGTCCCTGGTGGCACCGTGAAGCTCTTGCCCAATCGCTCCGCCGCTGCCATGCGCCCTGCCATAAGACCCATGGCCGCACTTTCCACATAGCCTTCAACGCCGGTGATCTGCCCGGCAAAGCGCAGGCGCGGATCAGCCTTCAGGCGCAACATGCCATCCAGCACTTTGGGTGAGTTCAGAAAGGTGTTACGGTGAAGCCCGCCGAGTCTCGCAAACTCGGCGTTTTCCAGCCCGGGTATTGTGCGAAACACCCGTACTTGCTCCGCGTATTTCAGTTTCGTCTGAAATCCCACCATGTTGTAGAGTGTGCCCAAGGCATTGTCCTGACGGAGCTGCACGACGGCATGGGCCTTGACCGTGGGGTTGTGGGCATTGGTCAGGCCCATGGGCTTCATGGGGCCATGGCGCAGGGTTTCCGGACCGCGCTCTGCCATGACCTCAATGGGCAGGCAGCCGTCAAAATAGGGCGTGTTCGCTTCCCATTCCTTGAAATCACCCTTCTCGCCGTCATTGAGAGCCTGGATGAAAGCCTCATACTGCGCCTTGTCCATGGGGCAGTTGATGTAATCCTTGCCGGTGCCGCCGGGGCCGACCTTGTCGTAGCGCGACTGGAACCAGGCCACTTCCATATTGATGGATTCCCGGTGGACGATGGGGGCGATGGCGTCGAAAAAGGCCAAGTCTTCTTCCCCGGTCAACCCGCGCACAGCCCCGGCAAGGGCAGGGGACGTCAGTGGCCCCGTCGCCACAATAACATTGTCCCAGTCGGAAGGTGGGAGACCCGCCACTTCGCCGCGCTCGATTGTGATCAGCGGGTGGGCCTCAATGCGTCGGGTGATCTCAGCCGAAAACCCGTCCCGGTCCACAGCCAGAGCGCCACCCGCAGGCACCTGATGCAAGGCCGCCACGGCCATGACCAACGAGCCCGCATGGCGCATTTCCTCATGCAGCAGGCCCACGGCGTTGTTGTCCTTGTCGTCGCTGCGGAAGGAATTGGAGCACACGAGTTCGGCAAGGCCATCGGTCTTGTGGGCGTCCGTCGCCACATGGGGCCGCATTTCATGCAGCACCACGGGAACGCCCGCATGGGCCACGGCCCAGGCCGCCTCGCAGCCTGCCATGCCCCCGCCAATCACATGTATCGGTTTCGTCATCTGCACCCGCTATCACAGCCCGCGCAGCACGCAAACCAAAAGCCGGCCAAAGCCGGAAACGTGCTTGCCTTTTCACAAAACACGGGACTAAGCAGGGCCATGTTGCAGGTTTTTGGAACAGATAGAGGTTGTTTGGTCGAGCACCCGGAAGCGACAACTGTGGAGTTGTTGCCAACTGCTGTGTGGATCGACATGGTTGAACCCTCGGCAGACGAGGAAAAGTCGGTGGAAGCGGCCCTGGGCTTCGACATTCCGACGCGTGGCGAATTGGAAGAGATCGAGGCGTCAAGCCGCCTGTACCAGGAAGATGGCGCGGCCTTCATGACGGCAAACCTGATCCGCCGTGGCGAGGAAGACCGGCCGGAATCAAGCCCCGTCACCTTCATCATCAAGGGCAATCAGCTCATCACCATCCGCTACCACCATCCGCAGGCGTTCCCCGTTTACATCAAGCAGGCGATGAAGCCGCAGGCCACAGCCATGTCCGGCTGGGGCATCTTGATCAGCCTGCTGGAGGCGGTTGTGGATCGCGCCGCTGACCACTTGGAACGCGTGAGTGCCATTGTCGATGAAACCTCAAAGCGGGTGTTCGACACATCCTTCATCGCCAAAAGCCGCCGCAAGAACCGACGCCGCAAACCGAAAAACCTTGAGGAACTTTTGGGCCGGGTGGGCGAGGAGGGGGATTTCACCTCGAAGATGCGCGAAAGCCTGGTGTCGATTGGCCGCATGGTCACCTTCATGCAGGCGCTCATCGATCAGGCGAAGCAAACCAAAGAGGTTCGGGAAAACCGCGCCCGCATCAAGATTCTGCAGCGCGATATCGTTTCATTGACAGACCACGCCTCGTTCCTCTCGGGCAAGATCGCTTTCCTGCTGGACGCCGTGCTTGGTATGATCTCCATTGAGCAGAACGGCATCATCAAGATCTTCTCGGTCGCAGCCGTGGTCTTTCTTCCACCCACACTTGTGGCTTCCATCTATGGCATGAATTTTGATGCCATGCCTGAACTGAGATGGATATTGGGGTATCCCTTTGCGCTGGGCCTCATGGTCCTCTCGGCCATCCTGCCCTTCATCTATTTCAAGCGCAAAGGCTGGCTTTAGTGCATGTCCCGCCAAAGTGCGAAGCGGTTTGGCGATAGGGACATGCACCAACATATTGGAATGGCGCGGTTCCTTTTTGGCTTGACGGGTTCGCCAAGCCGGGAAGCGCGCTAGTGTCAGGCGTTTTCTGGGTAGCCCTTGGCGGTGCCATCGGCTCTGCTGCGCGCCATGGCGTCAATGTTGGCAGTGCGCGGTTCCTGGGTGAGGGGTTCCCGTGGGGTACATTTATCGTCAACATCGCCGGCAGTTTCCTCATGGGCCTTATCATGGCCTTCCTGGCCAAAAAAATGGCAGACCACGAGAATGCCCGCCTGTTCCTGACCGTCGGTGTTCTCGGCGGCTTCACCACTTTTTCAGCCTTCTCGCTCGATGTCTTCAATCTGGTGCAGCGTGGTGAAAACAGCACGGCAGCGGTCTATGTTCTGGCCTCGGTTGTGGTGTCAATTGCGGCTGTGTTTGCGGGGTTTTGGGTGCTGCGGGTGCTGGCCTGATGCCTGAGGTCAAACGCCACGTCGTTTCTGTGGAAGAGGATGGCATGCGGTTGGACCGGTGGTTCAAGGCACACTTTCCACAAGTGACGTTTGCCTATCTCAACAAGCTGACACGCACGGGCCAGGTGCGGGTCCAGGGTGGCCGGGCCAAGACAAGTTCGCGGGTTGCCACGGATCAGGAAATCCGGATTCCCCCCTTGGCCTTTGACCGCAGGCCCGCCGACATCCCAAAGGGTGACGTGCAGCCGCTTACCAAGGAGGAAACCAATCTCTTTGAAAGCATGATCATATTTGAGGACAAAGACCTCTATGTCCTCAACAAGCCACCAGGCTTTGCCGTCCAGGGCGGGAGCAAAACCTTTCAACACCTCGACGGCCTGCTGATGGGACTTGCCAAAAAGAATGGCGAAAGACCCTTGCTGGTTCATAGGCTGGACCGGGATACATCAGGTGTTATCGTCGTTGCCAAAAGGCGCTCAATTGCATCTGCGTTAGGCAAACTCTTCGCAACAAGGGCCGTTAAAAAAACCTATTGGGCCGTGGTCAAAGGCATCCCCAAACCCCAACAGGGTCGTATCGACGTTGCCCTGACCAAGGCGCAAGGACCAGACGGCGACCGCGTGAGACCCAGCGAAAAGGACGAGGAAAACTCCCGCCACGCCATCACCTACTATGCGGT
>JANPDD010000291.1:0-12320 GCA_031431295.1 Hyphomicrobiales bacterium
CAGCAGATTGAAAATATTGAGCCCGACCGTGATGAGCCCCAGAATCGCAAGATAGGGATTTGTCGCATTACCGAGCTCGGCCGCCGCAAAACAGGCGAGCGCCAGAAGGATGGAAAAACCTGGCCCCATGAGGGCGGCAAAAACCGACTGCCCCTGGCTTTCAAAACTGAGACGCGGCAGGGCAAGCGCCCCCAGAAAGGGCAGGAAGACAATGCGGCCCCAGGGCTGGCCCACCATGCGGTAAGCCAGGAGATGGCCAAATTCATGGACCAAAAGCGCAAACACCAGGACAGCGGCGGCAACCGCACCCAGCAGCAGTCCAAAGGCCAGCAGTGACACGAGCCCCGTGACCAATGCCACGCCTGCCGAGATCCACATATAGGGCCGCTCATTGGCCACGCCCGTTTCAGCAACGCCCTTGAGACGGAATATGCCGCCCCACAAATCAGCTCGCGCCATGACCTGTGCCAGAAGTGGCCGCGATCCCCAGACATAGGTCATGGTGAGGCGTGTGGCGTCACCTTCAGGTGCGAGTTCAAAGCGCTGTTCCAGCAATTCATTGTGGGTGGAGCGGCCTTGCAAGCCTTCCCGCGCCAGAACCAGTTTTTCACCGGGGACACGTTCAGCTACGCGAAACAGTGCATGCGACACCCGGGGCAAGCCTGTTGCCATGGTGGTCACATAGGTTTTGCGGAAGGTTTGCGTCGCTGCATCGACAAGCTCGGCCTTGACGGTTGTTGTGCCCCAATTGTCACTCTTGCCATCGCGCACATCAATGGCCTCGAATACCCGTGCCGCCGGTGCCCGGACCAACACGCTGACCCTCGGCGTGACACCATGGCGAAAACCCAGAAGCGCCAGCAGCAACAGCGTGAAGGGGATTTCGGGGCCAAGGGTGGAGAAAATCGACAACATCAGGGCCATGGCTAGCGGTGGAGATGTTAAGGATTTGAGAAGGGGGGAATGGGTTTTTCGTTCATGAAGCCCCACCCCACCCCTCCCCATTTTGTGGGGAGGGGTGGGGTGGAATTCCTAAACCGCCGCCTGCAGCAACTTCAGTTGGTCGAGCGTCATCTGCGCCTTGTCGCGGGCGTCGTCAGACTTTGCATCGGCCACGTCTTCTTCCGCGTCCTTGATCTGCTGGGCGAGGGTGGCGGCGTCCAGGTCAGCGAGCGGGATAGCGGTTTCGGCCAGGACCGTAAGACCCTTGGCATTCACTTCCACAAAGCCGCCGCGCACAAAAATCTTCTCGTCCTTCTGGCCATCGCGCGTGATGGTGACGGTGCCGGGCTTCAGGGTCGAGAGCACCGGCGCGTGGGAGGGCAAGATTGTCATGTCGCCTTCCGAACCCGGAATGGCAACCGAAGCCACCTCTCCGGAGAAGAGCAGCCTGGAGGGCGAGACGAGTTCGAAGTGCAGTGCCATGGTGTTCGTCCTGTTGTGGCACCCCCTCCCCGCTTCGCGGTACTCCCCCGACAAGTCGGGGGAGAGGTAGGATCCCCTCCCTCAGCTCTGCTGGGGGAGGTGCCCGGAGGGCGGAAGGGGTGTCTAATTCAAACTCAATCTTACGCCGCGTCAGCCGCGAGTTTCTTGGCCTTTTCGACCGCCTGCTCGATCGTGCCGACCATGTAGAAGGCAGGCTCCGGCAGATGGTCATAGTCACCATTGCACAGGCCCTTGAAGCCCTTGATCGTGTCTTCGAGTTTCACCTGCACGCCGGGGGAACCGGTGAACACGGCGGCAACGTCAAACGGTTGCGACATGAAGCGCTCGATCTTGCGGGCCCGCGACACGGCGAGCTTGTCCTCTTCCGAAAGCTCGTCCATGCCGAGAATGGCGATGATGTCCTGCAGCGCCTTGTAGCGCTGGAGAATCTGCTGCACCTGGCGGGCCACAGCATAATGCTCCTCGCCGACGATGCGCGGGTCCATCATGCGTGAAGTCGAATCGAGCGGATCAACCGCCGGATAAATGCCTTTTTCAGCAATCGAGCGCGACAGCGTTGTCGTGGCGTCCAAATGCGCAAAGCTCGTGGCCGGGGCCGGATCGGTCAAATCGTCGGCGGGAACGTAAATCGCCTGCACGGACGTGATCGAACCCTTGGTCGTGGTGGTGATGCGCTCTTGCAAGGCGCCCATGTCGGTTGCCAGTGTTGGCTGATAGCCTACGGCGGAAGGAATGCGGCCCAACAGGGCCGAGACTTCGGAGCCTGCCTGCGTGAAGCGGAAAATATTGTCGATGAAGAACAACACGTCCTGGCCCGCATCGCGGAAGTGTTCAGCAACGGTGAGGCCGGAAAGTGCCACGCGCATACGCGCACCCGGCGGCTCGTTCATCTGGCCGAACACCAGCGAGCATTTTGATTTGACGCTCGGATCGGGATTATGCGGATCGGCATTGACCTTTGATTCGATGAACTCGTGGTAGAGGTCGTTGCCCTCGCGCGTGCGCTCGCCAACTCCCGCGAATACGGAATAACCGCCGTGGGTTTTAGCCACGTTGTTGATGAGCTCCTGGATGAGCACCGTCTTGCCCACACCCGCACCGCCAAACAGGCCGATCTTGCCGCCCTTGGCATAGGGGGCGAGGAGATCCACGACCTTGATGCCGGTCACCAGAATTTCGGCTTCGGTTGACTGCTCGGAAAATTCCGGCGCTGGCGCATGGATGGGCCGGCGCTCCTTGGTGAGGATCGGGCCTGCCTCGTCAATCGGCTCGCCGATGACATTCATAATGCGGCCCAGCGTTGCTTCGCCAACGGGAACGTTGATGGTGGTGCCTGTGTCCTTCACGGCCTGACCGCGCACCAGTCCCTCGCTTGCGTCCATGGCGATGCAGCGCACAGTGTTCTCGCCCAGATGCTGGGCCACTTCGAGGATCAGGCGGTTTTCACCGTTCATGGTTTCAAGCGCATTCAAAATCTGCGGCAACTCGCCGTCAAAGGCCACGTCGACGACGGCGCCGGTGACTTGCGTGATGCGGCCCGTGGCACCCGACATGTTGGCGGCGGTTGGTTTGGCAGCAGCTTTCTTGGCCATGACGAATGTCCTTACCTGTTAGAGCGCTTCCGCGCCCGATATGATTTCGATGAGTTCTTTGGTGATCTGCGCCTGGCGCTGGCGGTTGTACTTGATCGACAGCTTGTTGATCATGTCGCCGGCGTTGCGCGTGGCGCTGTCCATGGCACTCATGCGGGCACCCTGTTCAGAGGCGGCATTTTCGAGAAGCCCGCGGAACGTTTGCACCGCAATGTTGCGCGGCAGAAGATTGCCGAGGATTTCGCCTTCATCGGGTTCAGCGTCATAGATCGCACCATCAAGGTCGGGTGACTTTGAGGCATCAAACGACGCCGGGATGAGACGCAATGCTGTTGGCTTTTGCGTCATCACCGATTTGAATTCCGAAAAGAACAGCGTGCAGACATCAAACTCGCCTGCCTCAAACATCGAGAGGATTTTATTGGCGACCCCATCGGCATGGTTGAAACCGATGGACTTTGACCCGCGAAAATCAACCGCGTGCACAATGAACTGTCCATAGAGGCGCTTCAGGGCGTCATTGCCCTTCTTGCCGACGGTCATCATCTTTATCGCCTTGCCCTGGGCGCGCAGGCGCTCGGCATGTTCCTTGGCGAGCTTCACGATCGAGGAATTAAAGCCGCCGCACAGGCCACGCTCGGCTGTTGCAACGACGAGCAGATGCACCTGGTCAGCACCGGTTCCGGCGAGCAGTTTTGGCGCACCCTCCTGGCCTTCCATCGCAGAGGCAAGGTTGGAGAGCACCACTGCCATGCGCTCGGAATAGGGGCGGGCGGCCACGGCTGCTTCCTGGGCGCGGCGCAATTTTGCTGCCGCAACCATTTGCATGGCCTTGGTGATCTTGCGCGTCGCCTTCACCGAGGCGATGCGATTGCGCAGGTCTTTTAGACTTGGCATCGGTGCCTCTCAGTTACGCGAAGGATTTCGAGAACGCATCAACCGCCGCCTTCAAGAGCGGCATGGTCTTGTCGGAGATGGCTTTTTCGGCACGGATCGCTTCCAGAACGCCGGCGTGCTTCTCACGCATGTTGCGCAACAGGCCATCCTCGAATGATTTGATTTTGCTGACCGGCAAAGCGTCGAGATAGCCGTTCACACCGGAATAGATCGACACCACCTGCTCCTCCATCTTCAAGGGAGAGAACTGGCCCTGCTTCAGGAGTTCAGTGAGGCGCGCACCGCGATTGAGCATCTTTTGCGTTGCCGCATCAAGGTCAGAACCAAACTGCGCGAAGGCTGCCATTTCACGGTACTGCGCCAGCTCGCCCTTGATCTTGCCCGCGACCTGCTTCATCGCCTTGGTCTGGGCGGCAGAACCCACGCGGCTCACCGAAAGGCCCACGTTCACCGCCGGGCGAATGCCCTGGTAGAACAAATCGGTTTCAAGGAAGATCTGCCCGTCAGTGATCGAGATCACGTTGGTGGGGATGTAGGCCGACACGTCATTGGCTTGCGTTTCAATGACGGGAAGTGCGGTCAGGGAACCGCCGCCCAGCGCATCATTCATCTTGGCCGCGCGCTCCAACAAGCGCGAATGCAGATAGAACACGTCACCCGGATAGGCTTCGCGGCCGGGCGGTCGGCGCAGCAGCAGCGACATCTGGCGATAGGCCACGGCCTGTTTCGACAAATCATCATAGGCAATCAGCGCATGCATTCCGTTGTCGCGGAAATATTCGCCAATGGCACAGCCGGCAAAGGGAGCCAAATATTGCAAGGGTGCGGGGTCAGACGCGGTGGCCGCAACCACCACCGAATATTCCATCGCACCATTGTCTTCGAGAATTTTGACAAACTGGGCAACAGTGGAGCGCTTCTGGCCGCAAGCAACATAGATGCAATAAAGCTTGTCCTTTTCCGGACCCGCCAGATGAATGGGCTTCTGGTTCAGGATCGTATCAAGAATAATGGCGGTCTTGCCGGTCTGCCGGTCACCGATCACCAATTCGCGCTGGCCGCGGCCAATGGGGATCAGCGCGTCAATGGCTTTCAAACCCGTTGCCATCGGCTCATTCACGGACTTCCGGGGAATGATGCCGGGGGCTTTCACGTCAACGCGGCTTTTAAACTTCGCCTTGAGCGGGCCCTTGCCGTCAATGGGATTGCCCAAGGGATCAACCACGCGGCCGAGCAATTCCTTGCCCACCGGAATTTCCACGATGGCGCCGGTGCGCTTCACCGTGTCGCCTTCCTTGATGTCGCGGTCATTGCCGAACAACACGCAGCCGACATTGTCGGTTTCGAGGTTCAGGGCCATGCCCTTGATGCCGTTTGGAAACTCGACCATCTCACCGGCCTGGACATTGTCGAGACCGTAGACGCGGGCAATGCCGTCGCCCACCGAAAGAACCTGGCCGATTTCGGCCACTTCGGCATCCTTGCCGAAATCCTTGATCTGCTTTTTCAGGATGGACGAAATTTCAGCGGCGCGAATATCCATTACGCGGTCCCCTTCATGGCAACTTTGAGTGAATTGAGTTTGGTGCGGAGTGAATTGTCCACCATGCGCGAGCCCACCTTGACGATGAGGCCACCCAGAATGGCGGGATCGACGCGGGCTTCAAGCGCCACCTCTGATCCCGTCGAGGCCTTGAGCGCCGCCTTGAGATCAGCGAGCTGCTTTGCTGACAGTTTTTCGGCGGAGGTCACTTCCGCCGTGGTTTCGCCCTTCGACTGGGCGACAAGCGTATGAAACACGGCAATGGCGGCGGGCACGGCGGCAAGCCTGCGGTTGTCGCCCATCACTTTGAGAAATTTGAGGGCAAGGCCCGTGATGCCTGCCCTTTCGGCCAGCGCCGAAACAGCAGCCATTTGCTCTTCCGCTTTGAAAACCGGCGAGTTCATCACGCGCTGCAGGTCCGGGGATTGGTCAACAAGGCCCTGGAAGGAGGTCAATGCCTGTGCGATTTCGGTGACCGCCTTGCTTTCGGAGGCAAGATCATAGAGGGCGCGGCCATAGCGCCCCGACACTCCGGAAATGGCTTGATCTGTCGTTGCCACGAGCGATCTTTCAAAGAGACTGCGGACAACCCGCCGGGCCATCTCACATCATTGATTCTGTTGGGAAGCATTTTGCACAAAACAAAACGCTGCGGTCCGGGAGCCCCCCGCCGCGGGCGCTGGGTAACATAAGGCAATCAGACTCGCAACACCCCATTCGCGGCGGATTGCCGCGAGGCTGTCAGCTTTTGGGGGCGGTCAGAATCTGGCCGGGATAGATCCGGTTCGGATTTTTGATCTGGTCGCGGTTTGCCTCCCAGATCACCGTGAACATCTTGCCCTTGCCATAGACTTCGCGTGAAATGCGCCAGAGGTTGTTGCCCGGCTGGATGATGATGCGGGACGGCCTTTCCGCCGTGGCCGCAGCAACCACAATTTCAGCGGCTGCCGCAGGTTCAAGGGGTGGGGCCGCCGCCTCCTGGTCTGCAGCAGCTGCAGCGGGCTGTTGGGCCGCAACTTGGGTTTGCTCTTGAGGCTGGGCAGCCGTTTGGCCGGCCACGGGGGCAGCGGTTTGCGCTTCGCCGGAAGCAGCATTGGCTGTCTGCTCCGCAGCCTGGGCTGCGGCAACCACCTTTCCTGCGTCCTCCCTCAGGAAGGGCAGCTCGGCACGGCTTAACACCTTGCCGGTTGCATCAATCTCGTCGGCGCGAAGAGCGTGGGTGCCTGGTGTGATCGGATTGCTGCCTTTGAAAAGCCAGTTGCCTGCATCATCCGCCTTGGCATCGCCAGCGATCTGATTGTCGATGTAGAAGCGGACGGTACCACCCGGCGTCACCCGGCCCTGGAACACAATGTTCCCTGCGGCATCATAGTCAACCGTTGAAAGCTGGATCTCTTTTGGCACTTCGCCCGACACGGGCATCTGTACGACCTTGGTTGGCGCTTCAGGCTCAACCTTGGCCACCAGAGCCGGTCTTTTCGCATCCACGACAATGGCGATCTGGTCCTGTGAGACCATCAACTTGCCGTCGACGGTGGATTCGAGGGTCAGCGCACCGGCACCTGCCGGCAAGGGCTTGTCAGGCACAAAGGCAAAACTGCCGTCACCACTTGCGACAACCTTGCCAACTTCGGCGCCCGCAAACTTGATGACGACTTCGCTGCCGGGCTTGGCATGACCGGCGATCACCGCATCACCGGACGGCAAAACATTGACGGTGTCAAAGGCGGGTATGTTCGGGTCAGCGGCAGGTGCTGCCGCAGGTTCCGTCGGTTTTTCTACCGCCACTGCCGGGGACTGTGCCGGTTCAACGGCGGCAACGTCTGGCGTCTCCGAATTGGCACTTTTTGCAGGTGCCTGTTCTGCTGCCGGCACCGCAGCCTGCTCAGCATTTTGGGCTGGAGCCTCGGTCGCTGCCTGTTGCAAGGGTATGGCGGGAAAGTTTCCCGTCAGAACGGCCCCCAAACTTCCTGCAGCCGCAACGGCAAGGCCGGTAAATATCAAAAGTGGAGTGTTTTTCTTCATGTCGGCCGTTCCTGCAGTAAGCGCCCAGGTTGCCCTGCGGTCAAATGGTTCTAGATAGGCAGTCTTATTGGCGGTATTAAGCCCGCAAACGAAAAAGTGCAAAGATTCAACTGAAGAGCCCGGAAACCATGACCCCACCCGCCCACCGCCTGTGTGTCTATTGCGGTTCCTCAACCGGAAACAGACCGGGCTTTGCGACGGCTGCCAAGGCACTTGGCCAGGCCATGGCGCAGGAAGGAATTGGCCTCGTTTATGGCGGTGGCGGCCTTGGCCTGATGGGTGAGATCGCCCGTGCCGTCCAAGGTGCTGGCGGCCACGTCACCGGCATCATCCCGGAGTTCCTCGTGTCCAAGGAGCGGATGATCGAGGGCGCCAACGAACTCATTGTCACCAGCAGCATGCATGAGCGCAAGATGGCCATGTTTGAGCGGGCCACGGGTTTTGTGGCACTTCCGGGCGGCATCGGAACCCTGGAGGAACTCGCTGAAATCCTGACCTGGGCCCAGTTGCAGCAACATTCCCGCCCCATCATTCTCCTCAACACGGAAGGCTACTGGTCTTCCCTCGTGCTGTTGCTGAAGGAAATGCACAAGGACGGGTTCATCCGCGCAGGCTTTGAGGTGAATCTCGACGTGGTGGAAGATCCTGCCCAGGTGATCGCGGCCTATCACCACCGCCTGTCGATCACAAAGGACAAGCCGCCGGTGGCGATATTGAAGGACAAGCTTTGAAAGCACTCAAGATTGAAAGCGCCCGAGCTGAGCACGCCTCAGCCCAGCAGCATCAGGGCATCGAAACCTGGACCGCCACAATCCGCCAATCTGCATGGCCCTATGCAGCCACGCCTTCCCGCTGCAGCTTGTAAATGATGGCATCAAGAAGGGCCTGGAACGAAGCCTCCACAATATTGGGCGACACGCCAACGGTGAACCAGCGGTTGCCCTTGCCGTCCCTGCTCTCCACCAGTACGCGGGTTGTGGCCCCCGTGCCGCCATTGAGGATACGGACCTTGAAGTCCACCAGCTCCATGTCCCCAATGTGCTTCTGGTATTTTCCCAAATCCTTGCGCAACGCCACATCGAGCGCGTTCACCGGGCCATTGCCTTCGCCGGCATTGATAAAGGTCTCGCCATCCACCATCACTTTCACGATGGCTTCGGAATGCATCTCGCCCTTGAACTGCTCCACCGAGGTACGGAAGGAGAGCACATCAAAATAATGCGGCACAGTGCCCAACGCCCGTCGCGCCAGAAGTTCAAACGAGGCATCGGCACCATCATAGGCATAGCCTTGTGACTCGCGCTCTTTCACATCACGCAGCAGAGCATCAAGGCGCGGGTCATCCTTGTTGATGTCGAGGCCGATGCGTTTGAGTTCCGCCAGAAGATTTGATTTGCCCGCCTGATCGGAAATGAGAATGCGGCGGCGATTGCCGACTGAGTCAGGGGGCACATGCTCATAGGTCTCCGGCTGCTTGACCAAGGCGGATGCGTGAATGCCGGCCTTGGTGGCAAAGGCGCTCTTGCCCACATAGGGGGCTTGCGCGTTGGGCGAGCGGTTCAACAATTCATCAAAGCCCCGCGCCACTGACGTGAGTTCCTTCAACCGCGTTTCATTGATGCCGGTTTCGAATCGGTCCTTGTAGTGGGGCTTTGTTGCCAGCGTGCCGATGAGGGAGACGAGATTGGCATTGCCGCAGCGCTCGCCGATGCCATTGAGTGTGCCCTGGATGTGGCGCGCGCCTGCATCGACGGCGGCGAGTGAATTGGCCACCGCCTGTTCCGTGTCATTGTGGGCATGGATGCCAAGACGGGAGCCGGGTACTGTTTTCGTCATGGTACGGACGATTTCGGAAATTTCACTTGGCAGCGTGCCGCCATTGGTATCACACAGCACCACCCAGCGGGCACCGGCCTCATGGGCCGTCTTGGCGCAGGCCGTGGCGTAAGCGGGGTTGGCCTTGTAGCCGTCAAAGAAATGTTCGCAATCCACCAGCACTTCCTTGCCCGCCACCTTGGCAGCGGCAACACTGTCGCGGATGGCCTCAAGGTTTTCCTCATTGGTGCAGCCCAGCGCTACCCGCACATGATAATCCCAGGACTTGGCAACGAAACAGGCAGCTTTGGTTTTGGCCTGAAGCACGGCTTGAAAGCCCGGATCATTGGAGGCCGAGCGTCCCGCCCGTTTCGTCATGCCAAAGGCGGTGAAAGTCGCCTTGGTTTTGCGCGGCGTTGAAAAGAGCGCCACGTCGGTGGGGTTGCCCCCCGCATAGCCGCCTTCGACATAGTCGACGCCGAGGCGGTCCAGCATCTCCATCACCAGAAGCTTGTCCTCCAGCGAAAAATCAACGCCCGGAGTCTGCTGGCCATCGCGCAGCGTCGTGTCGAAAAGATAAAGGCGTTCGCGGGTCATGGATTCACCAAAGTCTCTCCTTCCCCTTGAGGGGAAGGTGTCACCGCGAAGCGGTGACGGAAGGGGTGCAAGCCACGGGGCAGACCCTCTCCGTCAACGCCTGCGGTGTTGCCACCTCTCCCTGAAGGGAGAGGAGAAGGAAATTGAGCGCAGTTCATCGCTTGACCTCCCATGTCGTCGTGCCGTCCTTGTTGTCCTTGATGGTAATGCCCATGGCGGAGAGTTCGTCGCGGATACGGTCAGATTCTTTCCAATCCTTTGCGGCACGGGCTTCGAGGCGATTGGCAACGAGACGTTCCACTTTATGTGTATGCTCGAAGTCACTCCCCACCACCTTGACAAAACCACCTTCAGCGATTTTTACTCTGAACCCGTCGTCTTCAAACTTGCTGAGTACATCTCCGTATCGTGACAAAGCTGATGAAATTGATACGTTGGCAGCCGTCGCTCGCAACCCTTGAGCGATTTCAGCCACTTTATGGAGCGCTTCTTGCCCAACATTCGAGCCACTTACTCCCATATCAAACAATCCAGGCTCACCAAGTTTTGAAAAACCCAGCGTCCGACAGGCTTTGGTAAATCGCAAGGTCTTCGCATGCCCCTCGGATGTTGCAGCGTAAAAATACTTTCTGAGAACTGTGAACGCTTCGGGTGAATTCAAGTCATCCGACAACACTTCAATAAGCTCTTCAATCTCAATTGGGTTGCCAGTTTGCAGTGACCAGTAACCCTCGAGCACAGATGCCCAGTTGTGAAGTTCCGTATTTGCCTCTCGGCACTTAGCTTCGGTCCAATCTATTGGTACTCGATAGTGAGTTTGAAGCATGACGGCTCGCAGAACATCGCCCGGCCAAATATCCAACAATTCACTGATCGTCACAAAATTCCCCAGGCTCTTGGACATTTTCTGGCCTTCGACCTGCAGGAAGCCGTTGTGCATCCAGTAATTCGCCATGACCTTGGTGCCGTGGGCGCAGCGCGACTGGGCGATTTCGTTTTCGTGATGAGGGAAGATCAAATCGAGCCCGCCGCCGTGGATGTCGAAGACTTCACCAAAGCTTGCCTTGCTCATCACCGAGCATTCGATGTGCCAGCCCGGGCGGCCACGGCCCCAGGGGCTGTCCCAGCCCGGCTCTTCCGCTGATGACAATTTCCACAGCACAAAGTCCGCCGGGTTTTTCTTGTGGGCTTCCACGGCCACGCGGGCACCAGCCTGCTGGTCCTCCAGCTTGCGGCCGGAGAGCTTACCGTAGTCCGGCATGGACCCCACATCGAACAGCACCTCACCCCCATCATTCGTGGCAGCGACATAGGCATTGCCTTTGTTGATCAGTACACTGATCATATCGACCATGCCCGCAATGTGCTCCGTCGCCCGGGGTTGCACGTCAGGTTCGAGGCAGCCCAGCGCCTTGGCATCGGCGAAAAACTGATTGGCGGTGGTTTCCGTGACCTTGCGGATCGCCTCGTTCAGCGGCACCCCGGGAAAGCGTTCCAGCGCACGGGCGTTGATCTTGTCGTCCACGTCAGTGATGTTGCGGACATACTTGACATGGTCCACCCCATAGAGATGGCGGAGCAAGCGGTACAGCACATCGAAAACGATGACGGGCCGGGCATTGCCGATATGGGCAAAATCATAGACCGTGGGGCCGCAGACATACATGCGCACGTTCTTTGGGTCCAAGGGTTTGAAGTCTTCCTTGGTCCGGGTCAGCGTGTTGTAGATGCGCAAAGTCATATCTGATCTTTCGGAGGCTGGCTCCGGGATCGCTTTGCTACTGTTGAGGGTAAGCGGCGCCGTGCCTGCGGTTGAATGCTAGGTGCAAATAATAATGCTGCAAATCTTAACGGCAGCATGCTGGCGGGCGTTGGTCATGTCAGCTTCATGCGCGAAATGCCCCCATTCCGTCAAGTCCGGCACAAATGCAGGGTTGCCATGCCGTTTATGGACTGGCTGGCTGAAGGGCAGCGGCCTATTCCCAGCCAATCGTGAACCCCGCCCAATCCCATCGCCTCGGCCTCATCCTCACCGGACTTGCCGCCCTCTCCTGGTCCTCCGCCGGGGTGTTCACGCGGCTGATCACGGCAGATCTTGCGACCATGCTGTTCTGGCGGGGGCTTTTCTCGGGTACCACCATCTTCATCGTCTATCTGATCCTAAAACAGCGGGGGGCACTTCGAAAGGTTTTGACCATGGGCCTGCCGGGCCTTGGCGTTGCCGTGCTCTCAGCGGGGGGCATGATCTCGGGCATTGGTTCCATCCGCTACGGCAGCGTGGCCGATGCCATGGTGATCTATGCCACGGTCCCCTTTGTCACAGCGGGCGTTGCCTATCTCTTCATCGGCGAGCGCACCTCACGCTCCACCATCATCGCCAGCCTGATTGCGCTCGCGGGTGTTGT
>JANPDD010000292.1:0-3970 GCA_031431295.1 Hyphomicrobiales bacterium
GGCGCTTTCCGCCGACAGCATGACGGCATCGGCACCTTCATAAACCGCCGTGGCAACGTCCGAGACTTCGGCGCGGGTGGGAACCGGCTCTTCAACCATGGATTCCAGCATTTGCGTTGCCACGACCACAGGCTTGCCGAAGCGCCGCGCAGCGCGGGTAATCTGCTTTTGGCGGGCGGGAACGGATTCGATCGGCAATTCCACGCCAAGATCGCCACGCGCCACCATGATGCCATCAGCGAGCTTGAGGATTTCATCAAGGCACGTGAGGGCTGAGGGCTTTTCAATCTTGGCCATGACCCAGGCCCGGCCATTGACGAGCTTCCGGGCTTCAGCCACGTCTTCGGGCCGCTGCACAAAGGAAAGTGCGATCCAGTCGGCTCCGATTGAGGCTGCAGCTTCAAGGTCGGCCCGGTCCTTTGCGGTGAGTGCTGGAATGGGGATCACGGTGTCTGGCAGGTTGACACCCTTGCGATTGGAGAGAACGCCGCCGAAAATAACCCGTGTCGTCAGTTTGTCCGCTTCCGCATGGGTGATTTCAACGCGCAATCTGCCGTCGTTGAGAAGCAGGTTGTCACCAACCTTGGCAGCGGCGAAAATTTCCGGATGGGGAAGGTGCACGCGCGTGGCATCGCCCGGCGTGGGGTCTGTATCAAAAACAAAAGACTGCCCCGCGCTGATGCGCACTTCCTTCTCGGCAAAGGTGTCAATGCGGATCTTGGGTCCCTGCAAGTCGGCCAGAATGCCGATGGGCCGGCCAACCTTTGCTTCCACGCCGCGGATGTGTCCGTAAAGCGTGGCCAGCAGTTCATGGGACGTATGGCTCATGTTGATGCGGAACACGTCCACACCTGCCACGAACAGTTTTTCGATCATCTCCGGGCTTGAGGATGCAGGCCCCAGCGTCGCCAGGATTTTGACTTTGCGGTTGCGTCGCACGTAATCTACTGGCCTTGTGTCTTCTCGCCGGACAGCGAAATGGTCCAATCGGTTTCTTCACCGGTGTCCACTTCGAAGAAACCGACTTGCTGGAATTCCCGTTCCTTGCAGCGATCAAAACCCCGGATTGTGAAGATCTTGTCCCGGATGCACATCATGGCCTTGCCGCCCCAGGAGCCACCCTTGTCATAGTCGACGGCATAGACATAGTAGAATTCCGCAATGAGGTCGCCTTTCAGCAGTGGCAGGCATTTGCTGGGCTCGAACGTCCACCAGCCTTCCGTTGCCCAACCTTCGCGATCCTTGTAGCCGATGGCCACGCCGACCCGGCTTGTTGTGTTGTTGCACAGTTTGAGATCGGCCTTGGCAGGCACAGCGGCAGGCCCAAGGAGCAGAACCGCCCCCAGGATTGCTCCCAACTGTTTTTTCATTCTCATCCTCCCGGATAGTGCCACCGAATCAATCCTACATTTCGTTTTTGGCGATGGCCAGTTAACCTTTAACGCAACCGGTGCCACAGTGGTTCAGGCTGCTTTGGCTGTGGATGACAGCGAACTGCCCTTTGTACCATGGCTTGGCTCTTCCTATGTAGTAGGCATGGACAAGTCAACACAGACTGAACTTGAGGCTGCCGTGTTCCGCCGCCTCGTGGAGCACCTGCGTCGGCGCAGTGACGTGCAGAATATCGACATCATGAATCTGGCAGGATTTTGCCGCAACTGCCTGTCCAACTGGCTGGAGGACGCGGCTGCCGAAAAAGGCCAGGTCCTTGGGCGTGCCGAGGCGCGCCAGCAGGTTTACGGCATGCCCTATGACGAGTGGAAGGCAGAGCACCAGCAGGAGGCCAGCCCCAGCCGACAACAAGACCAAAAACCGGCATTTGAACACGCAAGACCCGACGCGAAGGGTTAGAGCAACGGACGATCAAATCGGAACGATTTGGGAAAGGAAAGTTGCTCCAACATATTGATTTTGCGCGCAATGCTTTTGGTCATCTGTTTCCAGATGACCGCGCGGCGCGCCAAGGACAGGAAAGAGCAGGACCATGGCCGAGAAGACCAAGACATCATTCGCGCAAGGACAATTGCGGGCGCTGGTTGAGCGCATCGAGCGATTGGAAGAAGAAAAAAAATCGATCGCTGGTGACCTCAAGGAGGTCTACGCCGAGGCGAAGGGCAATGGTTTTGATACCAAGATTCTGCGCAAGGTGATCAGCCTGCGCAGGAAGGACGTGAACGAGCGGCAGGAAGAAGAAGCACTGCTTGACGTTTACCTGGCTGCTTTGGGAATGCCGGAAGCGCGTGAGGCGGCAGAATAACAAAAACCCCGGCTTGCGGACCGGGGCATTTCATTCAAAATGCCCTGCGTTATTCGATGGTTTCAGAACCGAGCGGCTTTTCAGGTCCGACAACAGCCTGGGACATGCGCAAATGCATGGGTGGCAGGTTGCCTTTGCCCTGGCGGTTCACGACCAAAAGATTGCCTTTGCCCGCCGCTGAAAGGACAGGCTTGTAGCCGATAATGCCGCTGCCATCGGGTCCGAGGATCGCCGGCTTCGGCATCACATCCTGCAGATCAACCTTTGCGGTCTTGTCCGCAGTGCTGTCGGATTGAAGGGCCTTGGCGCTTGAGAACAGGCGGTTCCACCAGCCCACATCGCCGGTTTCAAAGGACGCCGTGGCAAAATCCACGGCCGTGGCTGGCGCTTCGTCGGATGTGTCATCGCGGATGTCGGCAAAACTTGTTTTGCCATCCGCATTTGATACGAGCTCGTCAATCGTGTCTTCAGTGATGGTGTCGTTGCGCCCGATGGCAGCGACTGCGGTTGTCGCAACGGGCGACGGCTTGCGCCGGAAGGATTGCGATTCTGGTGGAGCGTTTGCTGGTTCAATGGTGATGCCTTGATCCAGCGCTGCCGAGGCCAACTGCTGGACATCACGGGGCTTGAGCCGCGGTTTCAGGATGTAGCCAATCGTGGGCTCGTCGCCACTGGCCGCCGTGGCGAAAACGGTTCCGTTTGCCAGCTCTTCGACGGCAGCGGTTTGGGCCATGGAAGCGAGGCCAACCGTGTCCTGCCCAACAGGCGACGGCTTCTTCATGCTTGGCGCATCTGCGATGGAATCATAGAGCGTCGTGCCTTCAGCAAGGTCCTCGTCACCCTCTGAGTCGGCTGCGTCCTGACTGTACTGCGCCAGCTCATTGCCATCATAGGCGCCCAAGGGTGCCATCAGGCTGTCCGCCGGCTGTGGTTCGACAGGCTTGCCCCTCTTTCCAGTGACAAGGCCCCACAGGCCGCCGGACTTTCCGCTCTCACCGGTTTCGGCAACTGATTGGACGGGCACCATGTCATTGGTGTTGTTTTGCAGGCGCTTTCCAAAGGTCTTGCTGCCTTCGCTCATGATTGATGCCATTTGCGAGGAGTTGATGGCTGGACCCCAATGGCGGACATTGCCGGAATCGACATGCAGGAAGCCAGTCGGGCCGCCCGAAGACCGGTAGTAGCCGACGCCTCCCACCTTGCGGTACAGCGCGCTGTTGCGAACCTTGATCGTCGGCACATCGGGGAAATAGAAGTCGATGGCCTTGCCCTTCATGTGCTGGCTTCGATTGGCAACCTTGCGGCCAATCTTGCGCAGAAACGCGTTGGTGCGCGGGCTGCGGTAGCCGCACACGATATGCACCGGCGCGTGCGATCCCAAGTCGGCGTGCAGTGCCCAAACCAGATCGAGTGTTTCCGGGTCTATGACGGTCACTTCATTACGGCGCCAGTCGCGCATCAGGCGATTGACCCTCTTCATTTCAGACGGCACGTAGCGCCCGTCACGCATGTAGGTGACGGTCAGGGCTTCCTTGGTGTGCACATGATAGAATGAGAGTGTGCGGTTTTCACCGCCAGCGACTGATGCAGACGAGTCAGCGAAAGTCCAGGCGCCAAACGCCAATGAACCCAGGATGGCCGCAGAGGCCAAGGCTCTCGCAAAACGCTTCGTCAATTGATTACGTTGTCCGACGTCTGTCACCCGATTAGATC
>JANPDD010000293.1:0-4412 GCA_031431295.1 Hyphomicrobiales bacterium
CAAATACCTGCTTTGCCTGGGCATGGTTTGTGTCGTGGCCTTGCTCGCGAAGAACCTCGTGCGTTCGGCCATTGGTCGCGAGTGGATGGCCATTCGCGACATGGATGTGGCAGCAGCCGTCGTGGGCATTCGCCCGATGTACGCCAAGTTGACCGCATTTGCTGTGAGCAGCTTTTTTGTGGGCATTGCAGGTGCTGCAAGCGTCCGCCCCGGCGACATGACATCGGGCAGCCTCCTACTGAAATCGAAGGACGGAGCCTACCTTGAGGCGCCCCGCCTCGGCTCAGACTATAGCGTGACAATCTCAGGCCCCACCGGCCGCACCATCCTGACACAGCGTTTCTCAAATCCGGCCAATGGCTGGGTGGAGGGCATCTATGTCTTCCCACTCCCGGAAACGGCCGCCGTCGATACGCTCAAGATTGTCGCTGGAAACCGCGTCATCGTTGGCGAGGTGAAAGAACGCCAGGAAGCCAAAGTCATTTATGAACAAGCCAAGGCTGCGGGTCAAACCGCATCCCTGCTGGAACAGGAACGACCCAACATCTTCACCAATTCGGTCGCCAACATCGGCCCCTATGAAACCGTTGTGGTGCAGATTGAATATCAAGAAGCCATCCGGCAATCAAACGGCACATATTCGTTCCGCCTGCCGCTGGTGGTGGCGCCCCGTTTCAACCCCGCCCCCATCGTGCAGACGGTGGATTTCCGGACAGACGGCTCGGGCTATGGCGTTGTCAACGACCCCGTGCCGGACCGCGACCGCATTGAACCACCGGTGCTTGACCCTGCCAAGCATGCGCCCGTCAACCCTGTGTCGATCAGCGTGTCCTTGAATGCCGGCTTTGAATTGGGCGAGGTCAAGAGCCATCATCACGGTGTTTCAATAAAGGAGAATGACATCCGCACACGGATGATTTCTCTTGCTAGTGGGAATCCACCCGCCGACAGGGACTTCGAGCTGACTTGGACCGCCAAGGGCGTAGGCCCGCAGGTTGGCCTGTTCCGCGAAACCGTGAACGGCAAGGACTATCTGCTGGCGACAGTGACACCGCCATCGGTTGCCGCTGTGGCCCCGGTGCGCCCACGTGAAACAATCTTCGTGATCGACAACTCCGGCTCCATGGATGGCCCTTCGATGCCGCAAGCCAAAGACGCACTCCTGCTCGGCCTTGACACCCTGAAGCCGGAGGACCGTTTCAATGTCATCCGCTTTGACGACACCTATGACGTGCTGTTCCGCGAAGCCGTACCGGCAAACCAGGAATACCTCGACCAGGCCCGGGCTTTTGTTTCGGCGCTGACGGCCAATGGCGGCACGGAAATGGTCCCGCCGCTGAAGGCCGCACTGGTGGACAACATGGTTTCTACCAAAACCCACCTGCGCCAAGTTGTGTTCATCACCGATGGCGCGATTGGCAATGAACAGGAATTGTTTGCGACCATCGGTCAGCAACGCGGCCGATCCAGCATCTTCATGGTAGGCATCGGCACCGCTCCCAACACCTACCTCATGACGCGGGCCGCCGAAATGGGCCGTGGCACCTTCACGCTGATCAGCGACATTGCCCAGGTCAAAACCCGCATGCAGGAGCTGTTCACCAAGATCGGCCAACCCGTTGTCACGGGGCTTGTCGCCACTCTTCCCGGCGCCGTGCTGTCGCCATCGCAACTGCCGGACCTCTATCGCGGTGAACCCGTGTTGATGATGGTGGAAGCAAAATCGCTGGCGGGCGAATTGAGCGTCAGCGGCCTCATCGGCGAAACACCATGGTCGGTGAAGCTGCCCGTCTCGGCAGCGGCACAGGGCAAAGGTGTGTCCAAGCTCTGGGCGCATCGCAAGGTGGCTGAAATTGAAACGGCGGCAACGCTGGGGCAACTCTTCACCGAGGATGCCAACAAACAGGTGCTGGCCGTCGCACTCACGCACCAGATTGTCTCCTCGCAAACCAGCCTCATCGCCGTGGACAAGTCGCCCAAGCGTCCGCTCGACCAGCCGCTGACCCGTGCTGAAGTTCCGCTGAACCTGCCCGCAGGCTGGAACTTTGAGAAGGTGTTCGGGAAGGATGTGCCAGATCCCTCGCCGAAGGTGAAGGACCAGCGCGACGTCTCTGCCGATGCTTTTGTACAGTTGGCGGTCTTGGAAAAGCCGGCCGCGAGCGCCACCAACCTGCAACAGCAAGTGGACTTGCCACAAACAGCAACGCCCGCCGGATTGTTGGCGATGCTCGGCGCATTGCTGACCCTGTTGGCGCTGGTGTTCCGCATTTTCGCCACCCGCATGAAGCCCATTGGAGCCTGAAGTGACGGCGCTTCACGCTTCATGGAGTGATGGACCGGCTGTCCCCCGCCGCCGGTCCATCCTCAATCTCCTCACACTCCTCTGCGTTCTGGGAGCCGTGCTCATGCTGGGCAAGTCAAGCTGGATCCTGTTGAAGGCAGAAGTCTCGCAGGTGCTGTTGCACCGCGCCTTCGCCCAATCCATCTCCAGCGGCGAGCCCGTAAAGGCCTGGAGCTGGGCCGACACCTGGCCGGTGGCGGAGGTGCGCATTCCCCGCATCGGGGCATCGGCCATCGTATTGAATGGTGCAACACCGGAAGCACTGGCCTTCGGACCTGCGCATCTTTCCGAAACACCCCGCCCCGGCGAGCGTGGCACAAGCGTCATCGCAGCCCATCGCGACACACATTTCAGTTTTCTCAAGGATGTGAAAATGGGAGATGAGATTGCGGTGACCCGTAGCGACGGCCTCACCTTCCGCTACGCCGTCACCAAAATCAGAGTCGCCGACTGGAACCAGACCGGCATCGACGCCCACGCGCCAGGGCACAGATTGGTCCTCTCCACCTGCTACCCGTTTGACGGCATGGTGGGTGGGAGTGAACGATACATCGTTGAGGCGGTGATGGTGAAGTGACGCCACTTGCGCGTTGCAATGGGGCGCGCCATCATGGCAAAAACGAGTCCGTCCCATGCCCTCAATCTCCCCCTTCTCGCTGCCAGGCCGTTTCTGGCGCGGCAATCTTCACACCCATTCCAACCTGTCGGACGGTGCGCTGTCGCTGGATGATGTTGTCAATCGCTACAAGGCGGTGGGCTATGACTTCCTGATGATGTCAGAGCATTTCACCCATCACTTCAACTACCCCATCGCCGATACACGCCACCACCGGGGCAACACATTCACCACCATTCTGGGAGCGGAGTTGCATGCACCCGTGACCAGCGCCGGGGAATGGTGGCACATCGTGGCGGCAGGACTTCCGCTTGATTTTCCCCCCGTGAAAAAAGGCGAAACCGGGCCGCAGATTGCCCGCCGCGCGGTGGAAGCCGGGGCCTTTGTCGGCATCGCACATCCCGCCTGGTCACAATTGACGATTGAAGATGGCCGCGAACTTTCATTCGCCCACGCCGTTGAAATCTACAATCATAGTTGCGCCATCGAATGTGACCGGGGCGAAGGGTTCTATCTCCTCGACCAATTACTCAACGAGGGCCATCGCCACTTCACGGCCTTTGCGACCGATGATGCGCATTTCAAATGCCCGGATCATTTCGGCGGCTGGGTGCAGGTGAAGGCCGAGAGCCTGGACCCCGATGTGCTGTTGACGGCGCTGAAACGCGGCGACTATTATTCATCGCAGGGGCCACAGTTCCGGGACATCGTGATCGAGGGCCAGGAGGTCCATGTCTCCAGCAGCCCGGTCGATACCATCGCCATCGTCTGCGGCATATCCCGCACCGTCGTGCAAACGGGCCGGGCCATCACCAGCGCCACGCTGAACCTCGCCAAGCTGAAAGATGGCTGGCTGATGGAAAAAACCAGCCCATGGTTCCGGGTGGTCGTCATCGACAACGCCGGCAAGCGGGCCTGGAGCAATCCCATCTGGATTGACACGCTCAAAGGCTGACTCGCACCCTTTCATTCCCCATGCTATTCCGGCCCACAAATCCAACAGGCGTGAGTCATGACCAAAGCCACCCGCACTGAAACCGATAGTTTTGGCCCCATTGAGGTTGATGCTTCCAAGTATTGGGGCGCGCAGGCGCAGCGGTCGTTGCAGAACTTCAAGATCGGCTGGGAAAAGCAGCCGCTGCCAATCGTGCGGGCACTGGGGATTGTGAAACGTGCCGCCGCCGAGGCCAACATGGACCTTGGCAAGCTTGATGCGAAACTCGGCGCAGTCGTCACTAGGGCGGCACAAGAGGTGATCGAAGGGAAACTCGATGCGCACTTCCCGCTGGTTGTGTGGCAGACCGGGTCGGGCACACAGTCCAACATGAATGCCAATGAGGTGATTTCCAACCGCGCCATCGAAATGCTGGGTGGCGAGATGGGGTCGAAAAAGCCCGTGCACCCCAATGACCATGTGAACATGAGCCAGTCGTCCAACGACACATTCCCCACGGC
>JANPDD010000294.1:0-8576 GCA_031431295.1 Hyphomicrobiales bacterium
ATGGCCCCGCATAGATAACCGCCACGCGTAAGCATTGGTTTTTCAGCCCATTGCACCCTTTGACGCGGGATGGAGCAGCCCGGTAGCTCGTCAGGCTCATAACCTGAAGGTCGTCAGTTCAAATCTGGCTCCCGCAACCAAATAAAAACCCGTTATCTCAATGAGATGGCGGGTTTTCCTTTTCTTGTGTCAAATAGCCCCGAGTTTCCCAGACGCCTTGCTGGTTCAGTCTTTGCTGCATCTCAAACTCTACCGGTGACAGCATTCTGAATGAAGAAGCGCGCGGGTCAACTTGCATGAAGACCAATCGGAGCAACTCCACGTCCTGCCTGTGCCACCATGCGGGGCAAAGGAAAGCAGGCCCAAAGGCCTGCTCGTGAGTATTGGGTGATGGAACAAATCTGCGAGAAGAACAAACTTGCAGCCAACAGCACAAACAACAGCCAAAAGTGCGCCTTGAACTGGCTGTCCTGGCTCAATGCGGCACCCAAGAGCACAAAGAAGGCCGCCACAGCGATTGCGATTGCCGGTCTACCGTTTTTCATTGTGGCGGACCTTCACAAGTTGATGCCAACGCCGATCGCGGGAAGAAAATGAGGTTGCCCCGCGCCCACACCCCGCAACGTCTGCCAGCGAGGCGCGCCTGCTGCTTTGATTTGGATCAAGGCCATCGTTGCCCAAGTGGATCACAAAGCCTGATGGACTTCATGGGGCGACAGCGCAGGAGCATGACATGAGCACCGTCAGCGCCTCTGATGTGGCCCGCACATTCCGCCATTACCTCAACGAAAAGCAGCAGTTCTGCGCGCGGCTGGAACTGGTGGCCGACCTGTTGCCGGACCGGGTTGACAGTCAGGACTGCCTGCTGGTGGCACAGAATGTGGTACCCTTGGTCAAGCGGGCCCATGACTTCGAGGAGGGTACGGTTTTCCCGTTGCTGCTGGCCAGAAACAACGCGGACGCCGCATTGCTTGATACACTGGAGCGCCTGCGCTTTGAGCATATTGGAGATGAGGATTTCGCGGTGGAACTTTGTGTTTCGCTGCGCCAGTTCGCCTTGCAGCCAACAAGTGTGGATTGCGAATCATTGGCCTGGATGCTGCGCGGATTTTTTGAGGGTTTGCGCCGCCACATTGCCTTTGAGCGTGAACACCTGCTGCCGCTGGTGGAGCAAGACCAGCACCCCATCCGCTAGCCGTTGTCCTGTTCCGTGAGGCGGCGCAGGCGTGCGATGTCCGGCACCTCCACTGTCCGGTTGTGGATGATGTTGATGACACCCGTCTGGCGCAATTTGGTGATCTGCCGGCTCACGGTTTCAATGGTAAGGCCCAGAAAATCCGCGATGTCGGCGCGTTTCAGGGGAATATCGAACTTCACAGTCTTGTCAGTCGCTTCCATTTCCGGGTCAATATGGGTGGCGATGAGATAGAGAAAACTCGCGACCTTTTCTGCCGCCGTCTTGCGCCCGAGCGTCAGCATCCACTCCCGCGCTTGGTCCAGGTCCTTGAGCGTCTGCTTGTGCAGCCGGTGTTCAAGTTCGGGCGTTTCGCCGATCAGTGCATCGGTAAGACTCGCCGGAAACGAGCAAACCCTCACATCTGTTGCCGCCTCCACCGCCACATCATTGTGGTGGCCAAACGGGCGCCCCAAAAAATCGGGCGCAAACTGCAGGCTGACAATTTGCTGGCGGCCGTCAGAAGTCAACTTGCTTTGCTTGACCACGCCACTGAGGATGTTTGCGTTGCGGGCGGACTTCTCGCCGGCGGGAAAAATCTCGCTTCCGGCCTCGTAGACGGACTTCACCGTGTGCTTGCTGAGTTCCACGAGCTGCCCCGAAGTCAGCGCACCGCAAATGCCCTTGTGGCGGGACTCACAGGAGCGGCACAGAACCGGAATCTCGGAATTGTGGATATCCTGGCGCTTGTCGTTTCGGGCGTCACCCATACTTTGCATTTCCAGTTGTCGTTCCGGTGGCACGTCATAGCGTTGCAAGTGAAGCAAGTACACATGAGTTCAAATTTCATCAGAGAGCGTTGTCGTGCGTCCGCCGTGTCTTCAGCATCATGCGCCAGGCCACAACGCAGAACAACAGGACCAGGACCACGGCCACCATGGGAAGCAGGATGGCGATGACCGAAAGGGCGAGCGCTCCCGCTATCTCACCCGTGGCGATGGCGCTGTTGCCAAACCCGCCGGTCAATACAGTCGAACTGCCACGCAACAAGGTCGTGACGGACTGAGTCGCCGCCGCCGCACCGCCCCCGGCGATGATCGCCAATGACCATTTGAGCATCGGCTGCATGTCCCCCAGCAAGGCTCCCGTCATCATGATGCCTGCGCCGACGGCAATGGGCCCCGCTATGCCATCCAGCACATTGTCCAGTACTGGAATGTAATAGGCGGCGGCCTCGGTGACGGCGGCAATCCCCAACATCAGCAGGGCCGGTGTTGCCGCCAGCCAGGCGAAGTTTTCTGACACCGGCAGGAGACCCGCCTTGACCGACAGCCCCATGACGAGCAGCGGAATGAACACGCGAAAGCCCGTGGCGGCTGCGAGGCTGATGCCGAGTGCGATGGGAATGAAATTGTCGACCAAGGGGTTCATGATTGACCCGGATACTGCGATGCCTGGCACAATCGCGCAAGGCCAGGGTGGCTGGACTGCGACCCTTTCAGGCCTGCAATTCGTCCGGGCAGGTGGGTGCGCGCGCCGTCACCGCGCCCCGGGCCGTATAGCGCGGTATCTGGTCGGGTGCCCGGGCCTTTTCCTCGCTCTCCGCTGCAGCGAAATAGTCGAAGCAGTTTGCACTTGCCTGCTCGATGCGAAAACAGGCTCCGGCCAGATCGTCATAGAATGTACACAGCAGATTGTTGACAACAGACCATTGGCCGTGGGCTTCACCCCTCGGGTCCCAATAGGCAATGGCCCCGCCAATCTCATAGGTCTCGCGGAAGGCAAGGCCATCGGCATAGGCACCGACGACGGTCCGGCCTTCGAACACGCCAATAATGTCCGGACCCTGCAGCACCGTGGCCGACTGGTCGTGCTGTACCAGTATGACAAGCAGCAAGGCTGACACTGAAACCTGCATCACACCTCAACGATCTTCCATTCGGACTCGAGCGTGGCGGTTTTCTGGAACATGGCGGTGGCGGAACAATATTTTTCCTCCGACAGCTTGATGGCGCGCGCGACGGCAGCTGGATTCAGGTTTTTACCCTTCAGTGTGTAGACAAGCTTCACATGGGTAAAGACCTTGGGCTCGGCAGGAGCGCGGCTGCCATCAAGTTCCACTTCGCAGCCAGTGACTTTTTCTCGGCCGCGTTCCAGGATCATGACCACGTCAAATGCCGTGCAGCCGCCAAGGCCAAGAAGCAGCATCTCCATGGGGCGCACGCCGATGTTGCGGCCACCGGCTTCAGGTGAGCCATCCATGACCACCGCGTGGCCGGAGCCGCTTTCACCCAGGAAGGCGCGGCCATTGATCCATGTGATTTTGGCTTTCATCCGTCACTCTCCTGGCGCTGTTTCAACGTGAACGTCCATGGCACTCTCGCCGGCATTGAGAAAATCAAGCACCAGCGAAAACCGACTGCCCGCCGCCAGCGGTTGCACCAGCCCGATGAGGCGCAAATGCGCCGCCGCCGGCCGCATCGGCATGGGCTTGCCCGGGGCCAAGTCAAATTGCTTTTCTGGGGGATCGTCATAGCGGGCATTGCGGCGCAGCTCGATGAACGAACATATGTCAGACCGCGCCGCCACCAGCGCGTCGGGACGATCACCCTTGTTCAGAAGCGGCATGAACACTTGGCCCTCGCTGAGCGTACTTGGCAGCGCCCAGGCATGGCCGATGGCAATGGCACCCGCCCGGGTCGAATGGGCATGGGCGGCAATGGGCCAAAGCGCGGGTGAGAGGATCAGGGCGCGGCGTTTCATGCCCGGCTGATAGGGCGGCACCGGGCATTGGTCAAAGCCCAAAGCCATGTTAGCGTTGTCGCATGGCCACGGTTCATTTCACCTCCAATTTGCGCCGCCACGTGGACAGTCCGAGCGTCGAAAGTACCGGCGGCACGGTGAAAGCCGTCCTGGACGGTGCCTTTGCCGCCAATCCGCGCCTCAAAACCTATGTGCTGGATGACCAGGGGGCGGTCCGAAAGCACATGCGGGTGCTGGTGGATGGACAGGCCATTGTGGACCGGCACAATTTGTTGGACAGTGTGGCGCCCCATTCGCAAGTCTGGGTGATGCAAGCGCTTTCGGGAGGATAGAATGGGAAAGACACTGATGGTTTCAACCCGCAAGGGCCTGTTCGAGGTGAACAAGAGCCGCACGGGCTGGGGTGTTTCGAAGGCCGATTTTCTGGGCGACAATGTCACTCTGACGCTGCGTGACCCCCGCGACGGCACTGATTATGCCGCCCTCAACCACGGCCATTTCGGCATCAAGCTGCACCGCCGCGACAGGGGCAAGGCGAAATGGAAGGAAATCACCACGCCAGTCTACCCCAAGAAACCGGAAACACTGGTGGATCTTGACGGCTGGGGCAAGCCCGTCAACTGGACCACGCAACTGATCTGGCCTTTGGAAACAGGCGGGCCTGGCCAGAAGGGTGCGCTCTGGGCCGGGACCATGCCGGGCGGCCTGTTCCGCTCGCGTGACCGCGGCACCACCTGGGAACTGATGGAAAGCCTGTGGCGCCACCCGGACCGCAACAAATGGCTGGGCGGCGGCGCTGATATTCCCGGAATCCACTCCATTTGCGTTGACCCCCGCGATGCCAACACCGTGCGCATTGCCGTTTCCTGCGGCGGCGTTTGGGTCACGAAGGATGCGGGCGAAACCTGGAGCCAGTCCGCCCATGGCATGCGCTTTGACCAGGGCCCGCCCGAACAGGCCGCAAACCCGGACGCCCAGGATCCGCACATGATGGTGCAAAGCCCCTCAGACCCATCGGTCTTCTGGGTGCAGCATCATTGCGGCATCTGGAAATCGGTGAATGACGGCAAGACCTGGAAGGAAGTGAAAGCCAAGCCCTCGTCCTTCGGGTTTGGCGTCGTGGTGCACCCCCACGATCCCAAGACCGCCTGGTTCGTGCCCGGCATCAAGGATGAAAAGCGCATTACCGTCGATGGGGCCCTGGTGGTGACAAAAACGACAGACGGCGGCCGCACCTTCAAGAGCCTGAAAAAGGGCCTGCCGCAAAAGCATGCCTATGACCTGGTTTTCCGCCACGGCCTTGCCATCGACGACACGGGCAAATGCCTGGCCATGGGGTCCACCACCGGCAATGTCTGGGTCAGCGAAAATGGCGGTGAAGCCTGGAAAGAAGTCAGCTCCACCTTGCCGCAAGTCTACGCCGTCAGGTGGGTGTAGCCGCCGCCTTCACATGCGCCTTGAAAGCGTCCGTCGCCATCAGCGCCGTGCAACGCTGAAAGCGCCCCAGCGCGTAGGCCTGAAAATCGTCGGCAGGGTTGCTGTTGGCGTGCTGGATAAGGCCCCAGAGCGTCCACAGCAGGTCACACATGGCCTTGTAGATCACCATGCGGCCATGGTCCTGGGCCGAAGGTGCTGCGCCGAAATAGGCATAAAGCAGCTCGCTGTCCTGGGTCGCGTCAAAGCCGCCCTCCACTGAAAGGTCACCCAAGTCCCACATGGGATCGTTCATGCCGGAATATTCCCAATCGACGATCCACATGCGGCTGCCGCTATCGAGGAAATTTTCACACAGGGGATCACAGTGGCAGGGTGCCAACGGCACATGGCTTTTGGCCAAAACCTGCCGGATCGCCTGGGCTTCGCCCACAACGGCATGATAGCCTGTTGGCAATTCCACGTCTTTGCCCGAAAGCACTTTGAGGTAATCATCAATCATCGCGAAAAGTTCAAAGCGAAACGGGAATGCACCGCCTGACTGGTGCAGCTTCCGCAAAGCCTCACCGGCCCGCCCGGGCGAGCCTTGCCGCGCGCGAAAATTTTCGGGCGACATGGTAGCGGCACCTTCAATGAATGCCGTCACCATCAAACCGCTTTCGGGATCAGCATGCAGAACCGCAGGACTGACACCGGCCTTGGCCGCCAAGCGCGCGGACGCTGCCTCGTGGCGCCGGTTGATATAGCCTTCCGTACCCTTGCCGGGCATGCGCAGAACATGGTCCCCGATGCGGTAGACCCGGTTGGTGAGCCCGCCAAGCCGCTCCATGCGGCCACTCACGCCCGTCAGATCCGGAATCCTCGCCATTGCGGCGCGAACGTCTCTTTCCTCTTCGGGTGTCATCGGGCTAAGGCTACCACGCAAGATTATCTGGTGGAAAGGCCATGCCATGACGACCGCAAAGCATGATGGATTGTTGGCTGCCGTCTATGGCGCGAAGGATGCGGGTGCCGTTGCCGAACTCTATGATGCATGGGCCGCAACTTATGATGCGGAAATGGCCAGGGCTGGCTACCGGCATCCCAGCATCTGCCTGGCCCTCCTGTCGCGCCATCTGCCCCGCGGAGCACAACCCGTGCTGGATGCAGGCGCTGGCACAGGTTTGGTGGGTGGCTGGCTCAACATCATGGGCTACCCTGAGGTCGAGGCGCTCGATATTTCGCAAGGCATGCTGGCGGTGGCCAAGGCCAAGGGCTGCTATTCAGCCTTTCACGTCCTGGCGCTGGGCGGGGCATTGCCCTTCCCCACAGCCTCCTATGCGGGGGTCATCTCCGCTGGGGTGTTCACTACGGGCCATGTGGGCGCTGGGGGGCTGGACGAACTGATCCGCATTGTGCGCCCCGGCGGCGTGGTCGTGCTCACCGTGAAGGACGCGCTGTGGCATAATGGCTTTTCGGCAAGGCTCGCGGCACTGACATCTGCGGGGGCAATCGCCTGCCTGGAGGAAACCTCGCCCTATGTGTCCATGCCGGGTGAAACCGGCACAGAGCCAAGCCGTGGCCTGGCACTGCGGGTTCTCTGATATCCACTCACTCCCCCGATTTGTCCTTCTTGGTGCTGACCATCACCTTGTCGATATAGGCCAGCAGCAGGGCTGAAACGACAAAGGCCATATGGACGATCGTCAGCCACATGATTTTTGAATCGGTGAACTGGTTGGCATTGAGGAACACCTGCAGCAGGTGAATGGAAGAAATCGCCACAATGGTTGACGCCACCCTGATCTTGAGTGAGCTCGCGTCGATCTTGCCAAGCCAAGGCAATTCGTTGCTCTTTTCGCCCACATTGTCGAAGCGGCTGACAAAATTTTCGTAGCCCGAGATGATGACCATGACCACCAGGCTCGCGACGAGGCTGGCATCAATGAGGGCAAGGATTTTCAAAATGGCTTCGGTTTCATCGAGAACCGTGACCTTGGTGACATATTCCCACAGCTTGCGCAGGAACGTGATGGCATAGAGCCCAAGCGCCAGCGTCAGCCCCAGATAGAAGGCAACGAGCAGCCAGCGCGACGCCAAAATGATGTTTTCGATGAAGTGTTCAAGCTGTTTCATGTCAACCGGTCCGAATCAGATGCGCTACATGTCTAGCCCAACCTTGAAGCCTGCTGCACGTCCCTCGTACGCCAAAGGGAAAACACAATGCCCGCCACCAGGATTGATAGTGTCACAACGAGTGACAACAGTGTGTCAACCTTGATGCCCAGCGGCACGAGGAAGATCTTGATACCCACCAGCACCAGAATGATGGCTAGTGAAATCTTGAGATAGGCGAAACGCTGCATCGCGGCAGCAAGTGCAAAGTAAAGTGAACGCAACCCCAGAATCGCAAAAATGTTTGAGGTGTAGACGATGAAGGGATCAAGCGTCACGGCGAAGATCGCAGGCACGGAATCAACTGCAAATATGAGATCAACAAACTCTACCAGCACCAGCGCCACCGCAAGGGGGGTCAGCCAGGTGACAAGCCGACCAGTGTGTGGATCGGGTTTCTTTGCCGTGAAATCATGGCCATGCAGCTCGTTGGTGATGCGAAAGTGACGGCGCAGAAACTTGAGGATTGGGTTGTTCTCGAAATCTGATTTATCTTCGCCTGCCCTGAACATCTTGAGGCCGGTAAACACCAGGAAGCCACCAAAGACATAGAGGACCCAGCTAAACTGGCTAACGAGGGCGGCACCAAAGCCGATCATGAGGGCGCGCATGACGATGGCACCAATAATGCCCCAGAACAGAACCCGGTGCTGATAGGCCCGCGGCACGGCAATATAGCCAAAGATTGTCGCGATGACGAATATGTTGTCCATCGCTAGCGACTGTTCGATCACATAGCCAGTGTAGAATTCGAGCCCGCTTTGCCGACCCCGTGACCACCAGACCCAAGCGCCGAAGGCAAGTGCTATGACGACATAACCGGAATAGAGCAGGAAACTTTCGCGGGCGCTGATCTCCTTGTCATCCTTGTGAAGGACGCCGAGATCAAATACGAGGAGGCCCACGACAATCGCAACAAAGGCCATCCAGAAATAGGCCGGTGTGCCAAACAAGTCGGCGTAAAGGACAGCGAACAGAACTTCCAAGCCGAGCCCCCCTATTCTAGCCTTGTTGTTGATCAGCTCCGACATCACAGGACAAAATATCCGTC
>JANPDD010000295.1:0-2757 GCA_031431295.1 Hyphomicrobiales bacterium
ATGGCGCTTGCCGCCTGCAGCATGGCGTCCAGCAGGTGATTGGCGCGGTCAGCATCAAAATCATCAAGGCTGATGGCGGCACTCCGCGTCACCTCATAGGCGATGGGTGCCTGCAGGAAACCGATGGCCGAGCCGACGCCCGCACCTTTCGGCACAATGATGTGGCGGATGCCGAGCTTCTCGGCGAGGCGGCAGGCATGCAGCGGCGCTCCACCGCCAAAGGCGATCATGGTCGTCGACGCAATGTCCTTGCCGCGTTCAATGGCGTGGACGCGGGCCGCATTGGCCATGTTTTCCTCGACGATTTCAGCAACGCCCGCCGCAGGCCATTGTCCGACAAGGCCAAGTGGCTTTCCGATGTCGCGGGCAAGGGCGGCACTTGCAGCCGCCTCATCAAGGGCGATCTTGCCGCCCGCGAAATGTTCGGGGTCGATTTTGCCGAGTGCCACATTGGCATCCGTCACCGTGGGCGATTGTCCACCCCGGCCATAGGCCACGGGGCCTGGCGTCGAGCCTGCGCTGTCAGGCCCCACGGTCAGCCGTCCGAGCTTGTCGATCCGGGCAATGGAGCCGCCACCTGCGCCAATTTCCACCATCTCGATCACCGGAATGCGCACGGGGATGCCAGAACCCTTCATGTCACGGTAGGCGCGGGCGATTTCAAAGCGGTGGGCGCGTTCAGGCTCGCCGCCGCTCAACAGGCAGATTTTTGCCGTGGTGCCGCCCATGTCGAACGACAGGACTTCCGGCAGCCGGCATTGCCGGGCGATGCGGCTTGCCAGAATGGCACCACCGGCGGGGCCGGATTCGACAAGGCGGATGGGAAAGCGCGCCGCCGTTTCAAGCGTCGTCAGGCCACCGCCGGACATCATCAGGAACAGCGGTGCTTCAAGTCCGATATCCCTCAGGCCCTGCTGGAGACGGTTGAGGTAGCCCGCCATGAGCGGGCGCACATAGGCATTGGCAACGGTGGTGGAGAAGCGCTCATATTCGCGGATTTCAGGCGCCACTTCGCTGGAAAGGCACAGTGTGACGTGGGGTGGCAGCAGCGGCACCAGCAGGTCACGCAGCCGCCGTTCGTGGGTCTCATGGGCATAGGCATGCAAAAGCCCGATGGCGACAGCCGCGACGTTTTCAGCGCGCAGTGTCGCGGCGAGGGCGCTGACTGAGGTTTCGTCGAGCGGGATCAAACAATCGCCATTGACGGCCAGACGCTCCCGCACCGTGAGCCTGAGGTGGCGCGGCACGAGTGGTGTGGCGCGGTCGATATTCAGGTCATAATGGTCAAAGCGCTTCTCGTAGCCCTGCTCAATCACGTCCCGGAAACCTTCAGTGGTGATGAAGGCGGTGGCAGCACCCTTCCGCTCAATCAAGGCGTTGGTGGCGAGTGTCGTGCCATGGATGAAGACATTGACCTGCTCAGGCTTGAATCCGGCTTCGCCGAGCAGGCTGCCGACACCCTCCAGCACCGCAACCTCAGGAGCTTCGCTGGTCGTCAGCAATTTGCTGCTCCAGCGCCTGTTGCCATGTTCCAGCACAATGTCAGTAAAGGTGCCGCCGATGTCGGCCGCGAGCTTGAGTGGTCTTGCCATGGGCCGGGCTTGCCGCAAGAGCCGGCATTTGACAAGCCGCCTGCGCTCCGCTTCATAAAGGCCATGAGCAAGATCACCATTCAGGATGTGGCACGGCGCGCCGGCGTCAGTGTCGCGACGATCGACCGGGTGCTGAACCACAGGCCCGGCGTCAAGGCCCTGACGATCGGCAAGGTTGAAAGCGCCATCCGCGAGTTGAACTACCAGCCGGACCGTATTGCGGCGCGGCTGGCGCGGGGCAAGGATTACCGCTTCTGGTTCATCCTGCCCACCACGGCGGGCGAGTTCATGCAGGCCATCGCGAACGAGGTGGACGATGCCGCACGGCGCATGTCAGCCGAGCGCGTGACCATTCTGGTGCGCAAGGTCGATGTCTTCGATGGACCGTTGCTGGCCCAGGTCCTCGACGAGCTTGGCGAGGACGTAGATGGCGTGGCGCTGGTGGCACTCGATCATCCAGCGGTGCGCGAGGCCATCAATGCCCTGGTCGCCCGCAACATCACCGTGGTGACGCTGGTGTCGGACGTGCCGGGCTCCAAGCGCACGCATTTTGCAGGCATCGACAATTCCTCGGCGGGGCGCACGGCGGCGGGCCTCATGGGGCGCTTCCTGCGCGGGCAAAAAGGCAAGGTCGGGCTATTTGCCGGCTCCCTGTCGCTGCGCGACCACATTGAACGGCAATTCGGCTTCGAACAGGTGATGACGCATGAGTTTCCCCATCTGGAAATCCTGCCGGTGCGCGAATCGCGTGATGATGTGGAGCGCAGCGAAGTGCTGACGCAGCAAGTGCTCAAGGAGCACAAGGACCTTGTGGGGCTCTACAATGTGGGGGGCGGCACCAGGGGCATTGTGGCGGGGCTTGAGGCGGGCGGCAAGGGCAGGGACATCGTGTTCATCGCCCATGAGGTGACGGAAGGCTCGCGCCGCGCCCTCATCCGCGGCACGATTGATGCGATCATCAACCAGGATGCGGGCCACGAGGTGCGCTCGGCGGTGCGTGTGCTCATTGCCAAGGCCGACAACACGCCGCTGGTGGAAGCGCAGGAGCGCATCCGCATCGACATCTTCATGCGTGACAACCTTCCGTGACACGGACGACAAAATCCATCCACATCATCAACTGCCATGCCGAAGGCGAAGTGGGTGATGTGATTGTGGGCGGTGT
>JANPDD010000296.1:0-5519 GCA_031431295.1 Hyphomicrobiales bacterium
GGTCCTCCAACGTGATGTGAGTGATGCGCCGACATGGATTGCCGCCGACATTCCCAAATGGCTGGAGCCACATTATATCCGCGCCTTTGGCGATGAAACGGCGGCACAAGGTGCGGCACTTTCATCCCGCGCCCCCATTGACCTCCGCGTCAACACATTGAAGGCCACGCGGCCGCAACTCATCGAGGCGCTGCAGCGCTTTGGTGCTGTCGAAGGGCCGCTGTCACCCTGGAGCGTGCGGATCGCCGCACCGGGGCCGAAGCAGAAACACATCAATGTGGAAGCTGAAACATTCCACGGTCTGGGCTGGTTTGAAGTGCAGGATACCGCTTCGCAAGTGGTGGCATTGATGTCAGGTGCAAAGCCGGGCGAAACGGTCGCCGATATCTGTGCTGGCGCCGGTGGCAAAACCTTGGCGCTTGCCGCCCTCATGAAAAACCAGGGGCGCATTGTTGCCCATGACCGGGACAGGCGGCGGTTGCGGCCCATCTTTGAGCGCATCAGCCGGTCGGGTGCCACAAACATTGAGGTTCTGGCGGCTGAGGATGGCGGGGCGATTGGCACCCGTGGTAAGCCGGGTGGCGGATTTGATTGTGTTGTGGTTGATGCGCCGTGCAGCGGCTCAGGCGCCTGGCGGCGAAAGCCCGATGCCAAGTGGCGGCTGACAGACAAGTTGCTGAAGACGAGGCTGGCCGAGCAGTGTGACGTGCTCTCCCATGGCGCGGCGCTGGTGAAGCCGGGGGGCAGGCTCGTTTACATCACCTGCTCGGTGCTTCCGGAGGAGAACGGCGATCAGGTGACATCCTTTCTGGCGGGAAACCCGGCATTCAAGGTTATTCCGTATGCGGAGCAATGGGTCTCGGCAATCAGCAGCAAAGTGCCCCTTTCTGCCGACGGGTCAACCGGGGCACTTCTGCTAACACCGCACAGCCACGCGACCGACGGCTTTTTTATCTGTGTGATGCGGCGCGGCTAAATTGGAAGCACGTCACTTTCAGCGCGGTGGCCGCCAGCAATCGGCAGCCAAGAGCAGTTCATTGAGATCATGAAAGCGGCGCGCGTCCAAGCCGCTGATCGAGTGGATGCGCTCAAGGCGCGCATAAAGCGTATTTGGATGCTTGTTGAGCGCTCTCGCCGCTTCCTGAACATTCATGTTCGCGTCAGCGACAGCGAGCAGGGTCTTCACCAGAATTCCCGATGACTTCGTGTCAGCCTCTGCAAGTGCCAGATGCCAGGGTGGCGGAGCCGCTGTCATTCCGGGTGCGCCAAAATGCAGGAGCAGGTTGCGCACAGAAAGGCGGCCAAAGCTGACAACCCGACGGTCCACGCTGGTGAAGCTCAAGGCTGTCCTGGCCTCATCCCAGGCGCGCCGGATGAAAGACGACGAAGGGTGGTCAGTGCTCAGGCCAACGCGCACTGCAGGCCCGAGCAGCAGCAGCATGTCGTGCAACCGGTCGGCCAGGGGCGTCGTGGCTGCGGTCCAGCCGCTTTGCCGCCGCCGGTCCGATAGAATGAAGACCGCCAGATTGTCACGCAACCCTGCAAGTTTGCGGATGGGAGCGTCGGCAAGAACGTCGGACACGGCTGAAATCAGGCGCTGGGCGCGGGCTTCGCCTTCCATCTCTGCAGGAATGGCGGACTGCACGACAACCACGCAGTAACTCAAGCGCTGTTCCAGATATCCGGCTTGACGCAGCACTTTGGCAACGCGTTGATCCGACTCGTCAAAGCCACTCAGCATCAAGCTGAGAAGTTCGGTTCGAAGATCGCTTTCGGTCTCGGCAAGGTGACGGGTATGAGCAACGTATTCGGAAGTCGTGGCTGCGCTGAAAGAGCCCGTGAATTCCCTCACAATGTCCTGAATCAGCGTCACCGCCGCTGCATCGTTGCCGCGCCCTTTGATCGTGGCGTGCAAGGCCGCATCATGCAGTATGTCTTCGGCCTGCCTGTAGGATTGAAGAATGGCCTCCAGAGGGAAGCGCTGGTCAGCCCATTGCCGCGCCTGTCTGTGGGCGAACGCAAAATCCGGTGCCTTGGCTTCTTCGAACATTGCAACGAACGCTTCGGCGATGGCGGCAGTGTGGGACGCAAGACCGGGAACAATGTCAGGATTTGCAGAAGCGCTGAAGGCGGGGACCAGGCGCAGCACCGCTTCATTCAACCTTGCGGCAAGGGGAGGAACCAGCGTTCGCAGCCGACCCGAAACGCCAGCGGACAAGCCAACCTTGTTCGCTTGCGCAAGTGACAACGTCAGGCTTCGGGCGCGCGCTGAGAGTGAGGGATTGTGCATTATTCACAAGGAGACCAGGGCAATTTGGGCAAATCCTGCCATAGTGACTGTAAATTATCAATGATAACCAGTGTCCATGGGCCAATTGGGCCCGGACACAAAGGGAGAAAACCAATGGCCAAATTTGTTTTAGTCTATCATGGTGGCAAACCGCCAACCGATGCCGCCGAGAGCAAAAAAGTGATGGATGCCTGGGGCGTCTGGTTCGGTTCCATGGGCTCGGCAGTGGTGGATGCTGGCAATCCGGTTGGAAAATCGAGCACGGTGAAATCAGATGGCGCACTTGTTGATGGTGGTGGCGCAAACCCGGTCAGCGGTTACTCACTGATTGAAGCCAAGAACCTTGCCGATGCCCACGCCAAAGCCAAGGGGTGCCCCCTGTTGAAGGCTGGGGGAACAATTGAAATTGCCCAGGCGATGGACATGTAAGACACATGCGACAAAGAGGCGGCACCGCCGCCTCTCATTTCCTGGCTTCAAAGGCTGCCCGGCCCGTTTTTGAGGCAGCTCGCATAGACGGTGTAGCTGGCAAAACCTGAATCGCCGGAATAGTTCTGTGCCTCGGCAATGCAGGCGTCCTTGCGGGTCGCATCGGCTTGGTCTTCAAGCTCCGCGACAGCCGCCTGTGCCTCGGTTTCCAATGACGTGCACTCTCCAACATCCATGGCGTTATTTGTATTCTGCCAGGCACAGAGCTTGGCGGTGTCGAAGGTGAGCGGCTCCTTGGCCAGAGCCGGTGCCGCGGACAAGAGCAGGATGCAGATTGCAAAGCGCATGATGGTTCCTTCACGTGTTGCGGGCGAGGAAGCGGGCCATGGCTTTAAGTGTTTCGTCACTGACATGATGCTCGATGCCTTCCGAATCGATGCGTGCGGCATCCGCACCAACCCCAAGGGCGAGCAGGAAGCGCTCCACGATCTGGTGCTTCTTACGGCCATTTTCAGCCATCTGCCAGCCTTCCCCGGTCAAGCCGATGGGGCGGTAGGGTTCCTGTGAGACAAGACCCAGTTCGGTGAGCCGTTTCAGCATCTTGACCACCGTGGCATTGGCCACGCCAAGTCTCAGTGCCACATCCGTGCCGCGGGCCTGTCCATGGTCGTCAATCAGGTCGGCGATCAGTTCCACATAGTCTTCCGCCAGCTCCTTGGAATGGTCGGAGCGGGTGCGCCTGAATGCGGCAGACTGAAGTTTTACTGTGTTTACACGTCTTTTGGCTGGCATTTTCTGGTCCGGTCACTGGCCCGGTTGCTTTCCTACCACTACCCCATTGACAGAAGTTTAGCCAGTGCTAAATTCAGGTTTAGCAAAGGCTAAATATGGGCAATGAAGGTGAAGTGATGACCAGGACTGGCGGTGGCATGCAGTTTGACCGTCGCAAATTCCTGGGAAGAATTGCTGCGGCTTCGGCGATCATTCCTGCGGTTGGTGGAACCGCGCTGGCGCAGTCCGCATCCGGCCACTCTGCCCACATGGGCCACGACCAAGGCGGCAATCGCGTGGTTGGCGAGGTTGACCATGTGGCCAATGGCTTTGATCCCCACAAGATGCTGTGGGATTTCGACGTGGGCACGGTATCGACGGCGGTGGATGGCCGGACCTTGCGCGAGTGGACGATCACCGCACTTGACCATGAATTTGAGGTGGCACCCGGAATCAAGTTTGCCGGCTGGTCCTATAATGGCCGCATCCCCGGCCCGACGCTCCGCTGCACCGAGGGTGAGCGCCTGCGCATCCGTTTCATCAATGGCAGCAGCCACCCGCACTCCATGCATTTTCACAGCATTCATCCCGCGCGCATGGATGGTGTTGCGGGCCCAAGCCTCGTGGCGGCCGGCGAAGAATTCACCTATGAACTGGATGCCAAGCCCTTTGGCTGCCACCTTTACCATTGTCACGCCATTCCATTGAAACGCCATATCCACAAGGGACTCTATGGCGCATTTATCGTCGATCCCGATCCGGCCAAACATCCGGAGGCGCGCGAAGTTGCGGCGTCGCGATTGCTGGGTTCACCAGAGAACGCCAAGTGGCAGGAAATGGTGATGGTGATGAACGCCTTTGACACCAATTTCGACGACGAGAATGAATTCTATTGCGTCAATACCATTCCCTTTGCCTATTTCGACAAGCCGATCCGGGTGGACCGCACGCGGCCCATCCGCATCTATCTCGTCAACATGACGGAGTTTGACCCGATCAATTCCCTGCATGTCCATGCCAATTTCTTTGATTTCTACGACCATGGCACAACACTCACGCCCACCCATCGCGTGATCGACACGGTGATGATGTGCCAGGCGCAGCGCGGCATTATCGAAATGTCCTTCGCCGAGCATGAACCGGGCATCTACATGTTCCATGCCCATCAGTCTGAGTTCGCGGAACTTGGCTGGATGAGCCATTTCGAGGTGGTGTGATGAGGCCCAACCATTTCTGGCTCGGTCTTCCCCTCGCAATCATGGTGCTTGTTGTGGCGCTGCTCCTTCAATGGCGGCCGCTTGACCAACTGACGCAGACGGCACCTCCCGTCGAAGAAGCGACAATCGAGCGGGTGAATTTGAGCCCCGGGCTGATTTCACTTGATGTGCGCACCGATGGCTCCGAGCCTGTTGTGATTGCGCAAGTGCAGGTCGATACAGCCTATCGGGTGTTCTCGGCCACACCTGCGACGTCGGGGGCGCGGCTTGGATTGACACGCATCGATGTCCCCTATCCGTGGATTGAGGGCGAGGCCCATCACATTGCGTTGGTAACGGCAACTGGCGCCATCATTGACCATACGATTGAGGTGGCCACGGCAACGCCTGTGTTGTCAGGCCATTCATTGTGGCTGTTGGCGGCGGTCGGGCTGTTGCTGGGCGTGGTTCCGGTGGCCACTGGTCTTCTCTCGTGGCCCGCCATGCGCTCGCTATCGAAACCGACCATGAATTTCCTGCTGGCGCTCACGGTCGGCCTTTTGGCCTTCCTTCTGATTGATACAATCGGCGAAGGCCTTGAGGCGGCGGGCGAGACCATCGGGCGGCTGCGTGGGCCTGTTCTGTTCTGGGTGATGTTGGTGGTGACCACGCTCGTGCTGCTCGCCCTGGGCCGGGCCAAGGGTGTGGCGCCCGAGGGCTTGCGGCTTGCCACGTTTATAGCCCTCGGCATTGGCCTCCACAATTTTGGCGAGGGGCTGGCCGTGGGTGCGGCTTTGGCCACAGGGTCTGCAGCCCTTGCCACATTCCTGGTG
>JANPDD010000297.1:0-7341 GCA_031431295.1 Hyphomicrobiales bacterium
GCAAGACCGTCGATTACGGAACGGATGTATACAGCAGGCCGCTGCCGCCCTTGCCCCATTCGCGCCCTCCGGAAGATCCGAACATCAAAATCTGCGGTCCGGACGTCACGGAAGCCGTGATCAAGACGCTCAAGAAGATCAGGGCGGATTTCAACAGCAACGCGGAGAAGCAGGCCGCCGCCTGCAGGTCGTTGATCGATCCGCGCACCGGCGGCTCGGCTTGGGATATTGCTGAGCTGAGCCCCGCCGTTGCGGTGCCGAACACCGAAAACCCGTTCAACTACGAGAAAGAACATGACGCCTGGGTGCAGAGGGACAAGGACGGCGGCATCAAGGATTGGAAACAGCCATGGTTCACCGATGAAAGCGCCATGTGCGCCATTCCGCGCAATGATCCCGTGTGCGCGCCGACGGTGGAGTTCTTCGGAATCTGCGAGCATGCGCAGGTCGTCAACTATGTGCAGTGGAATTTCATGCTGGGGCTGTGCGGTGGGGGATACCCCTACGTTGGTCCCGCGCTGCACACGGCCTGGAACACTGTCGCGTATGGCGGTAAGTCACCCAGACAAGCGCAGGACAACATGTCCGAAGTTGGCAAGAAAATCCTGGACAAGCTCGAGGAGAATGAGAACGAGACGGATTTTTCCGACATCAAGGACGCCTTGGCGGATCTCGACTCGGGCCTGAGAAGGGAAGTCCAGGAATGTCAGCTCAAGTGCCCGATCAAGATCGACAAAGAGTTCGGTTATACTTGGGTCGGCCTGACCCGGCCCAGGCCGGTTGAAACCGTGCGGCTCGACAAGGACCTCAATGACATGGCGGATGAAGGCATCAAAAAGCTGAAATTTGCAGCCGAGGAAGCCGGATATTCGACCGAACTTAGGCCGGGCGCGGTTCTGGGCAATATCCTGAAGGCGCTCGGGCTCTGAGGTTGGGCAACGAAGTCCCGATGAACAGCGGAAGCATCTCTGCCGCTTCGGCAGTTCTCTTGGGCCATGTGCAGGCTTTCTCGCGCTGCGCCACCCTGCCGCCCGGCCTCGCCCCGCAAACACGCGCCGATGCCTATGCCATCCAGACACTTTGCGAGAAGCAGTCGGCGAGGCCGCTGGCAGGCTGGAAGATCGCGGCAACGAGTTTCGCAGGCCAGAAACACATCGGCGTCGATGGTCCTCTGGCGGGCCGCTACATCGCCGAGCGCACGGTTGCGTCGGGCGCCCGCATTCCCTTCGGCAACAACCACATGAAGGTGGCGGAGATCGAATTCGCGTTCCGCCTGGGCCGTGACCTGCCCCCGCGACATGATCCGTTTACGGAGGATGAGGTTTTCGCGGCCGTGGCCTCGTTTCATCCGTCTATTGAAATTCCGGACAGCCGCTATAACCGCTTCGAGACCGTGGGTGCTGCGGCCCTCATCGCCGACAATGCCTGTGCCCATTGGCTCTGCGTGGGCGCTGCCGCGCCGGAGATGTGGCGCTACTGCGATCTCGCCGGCTTTGAACCCGTGGGCACCGTGGCGGGCAAGCCTGCCGTGAAGGGCAAGGGCGCCAATGTCCTCGGTTCACCGGGTACGGCACTCGCCTGGCTTGTGAACGAACTCTCCCTCCATGGCATCACGGCACGGGAGGGGCAGGTGGTGAGCACGGGTACCTGTCTTGCGCCCATGGCCATTGCGGCAGGCGACCACATCACGGGTGATTTCGGGCCACTGGGCCGTGTCGAAGTGACTGTGACATAGACGCGCCATGCCTGCCTTCCTTCCTGGCAGGCGGAAGCACCGTCAGACACGCCTGATTGTTTTTGACGCATTGCAGCATGTCGCGCTTGTTTCTTGCTGTGGCGGATTATGCGCCGTGCTAGCAGGTGCTCCGCGATAGAAGTCCGTCCCATCTCCCCAAGCGACACGAAGGACCTACCAACCCATGACCGTCAAGTCCGACATCGAAATAGCCCGCGAGGCGAAAATGAAGCCGATCATGGAGATCGGCAAGACGCTGGGCATTCCGGAGGCTGACCTCATTCCCTATGGCCATACCAAGGCCAAGGTGCACCTCGACTTCATCGACACACTGGCCACGAAGAAGTCCGGCAAGCTCATTCTCGTCACCGCCATCAACCCCACCCCCGCCGGCGAAGGCAAGACCACCACCACGGTGGGCCTCGGTGATGGCCTCAATGCCATCGGCAAGAAGGCCATGGTGGCGTTGCGTGAGCCCTCGCTTGGTCCCTGCTTTGGCATGAAGGGCGGTGCGGCGGGCGGCGGCTATGCGCAAATTGTGCCCATGGAAGACATCAACCTCCACTTCACCGGCGATTTCCACGCCATCACGTCTGCCCACAACCTGTTGTCGGCGATGATCGACAACCACATCTATTGGGGCAACGAACAGTCAATCGACACGCGCCGCGTCGTCTGGCGGCGGGTCATGGACATGAACGACCGGGCACTGCGCGAGATCGTCTGCTCGCTCGGCGGTGTGGCCAATGGCTATCCGCGCGAGGCGGGCTTCGATATCACGGTGGCGTCGGAAATCATGGCGATCCTCTGCCTCTCCACGTCGATCAAGGATCTGGAGCGCCGCATCGGACAAATCGTTGTGGCCTATCGCAAGGACAAGTCACCGGTGCTGGCGAAAGACATCAAAGCGGCGGGCGCCATGGTGGTGCTACTCAAGGACGCGTTGATGCCGAACCTGGTGCAGACGCTGGAGAACAACCCGGCCTTCGTGCATGGCGGCCCCTTCGCCAATATCGCGCACGGCTGCAACTCCGTCATGGCCACGCAGTCTGCATTGAAGCTCGCTGATTTTGTTGTCACTGAAGCAGGCTTTGGCGCTGACCTTGGTGCTGAAAAGTTCTTCGACATCAAGTGCCGCAAAGCCAACCTCTCGCCCTCTGCGACAGTCATTGTCGCGACCATCCGTGCACTGAAGATGCATGGCGGCGTTCCCAAGGAAGACTTGAAAAAGGAAAATGTCGAGGCCCTGAAGAAGGGTTGTGCCAACCTTGGCCGCCACATCGAGAACATGAAGAAGTTCGGCGTTCCGATTGCCGTTGCCATCAACCACTTTGTCACCGACACCGAAGCGGAAGTGGACGCCATCAAGGCCTTCGCCCGCGAGCATGGTGTCGAGGCTTTCAAATGCACCCACTGGGCCGAAGGCTCCAAGGGCACACTGGCGCTGGCCAAACATGTGGCCGAGATTGCCGAAAAAGGCGGGGCGCAGTTCAAGCCGATTTACGGCGATGACATGCCGCTGTGGGACAAGGTCAAGACCATCGCCAAGGAAATCTACCGGGCCGACGACATCGTGGCCGACAAGTCGGTGCGCGACCAGCTCAAGGGCTACGAGGCGCAGGGCTATGGCAAGTTCCCCATCTGCATGGCGAAGACGCAATATTCCTTCTCGACCGACCCCAACCTCAAGGGCGCGCCATCAAACCACGTCGTGCCGATCCGCGAGGTCAGGCTGTCGGCGGGGGCGGAATTCATCGTCGTCATCTGCGGTGAGATCATGACCATGCCGGGCCTGCCCAAGGTGCCCTCTGCCGAGGTGATCGGCCTTGATGCCAAGGGCCAGATCGAGGGATTGTTCTGATCCATGGCAAAACTGATCGACGGAAAAGCCACAGCCGGGGCTTTGCGCAAGCGCATTGCCGCGGCGGTTGCAACGCTGAAAAAAGACCACAATCTCACGCCGGGTTTGGCCGTGGTGTTGGTGGGGGAGGACCCGGCGTCGAAAGTCTATGTGGCCAACAAGGCTAAGCAGACAGTGGAAATCGGCATGAACTCCTGGGAGCACAAGCTTCCCGCCGAAACTTCGGAAGCGGATCTTCTGGCGCTGGTCACCGGGCTCAACGCTGATCCATCCGTACACGGAATATTGGTGCAGATGCCGCTGCCGAAACACATTGACTCGGCCAAGGTCCTGAACACCATCGATCCCAACAAGGATGTGGACGGCTTTCATGTGGTGAACGTGGGCCGGCTTTCGACGGGGCAGGAGGCGCTTGTGGCCTGCACGCCCACGGGCTGCATCATGCTGGCCAAGGCGGCGCTGGGCAAGCTCGAAGGTGTGAACGCCGTGGTCATCGGCCGCTCCAACATTGTGGGAAAGCCCGTGGCGCAGCTTCTCCTCGCCGAGAATTGTACCGTTACGATCGCGCACTCAAAATCGAAGGACTTGCCGGCAATCGTGCGGCAAGCCGATCTGGTCATCGCCGCCGTGGGCCGCCCGGAAATGGTTAGGGGGGACTGGATCAAGCCCGGTGCCTGCGTGATTGACGTGGGCATCAACCGCATCGAACGCGACGGCAAGGCCAAGCTGGTGGGCGATTGCGATTTTGCCAGCTGCGAAAAAGTGGCGGGCAGCATCACGCCAGTGCCCGGCGGCGTGGGGCCGATGACAATCGCCTGTTTGCTCTACAACACGGTGCGCGCGGCCTGCGCGATCAAAGGTGTGAAAACGCCGGAGATGTGAGGGAGACTCCTCTGTCCGCGAAGCGGGCGTACCAAACAATCAGAAACCAAAATCAGATTGTCGTTGCTCGTCTGCGCGAATGACGCCCAATAGCTGCCAAGTCTGGGGACGCTTGGCCATATTCCCGAGGGCGAAAGTCATGCCAAGCTTTGGGTATTTGACATTGAATGTTTCATCCATCCACTCTAGCGCCGCTTTCTCTCCCATCCGTCGGCTACCATTGTAAAACATCGCGTTCACTTCCCAATCGCCACACTGATAGGCGTGACCACCTGAGGAGTCTTCAAATTGAAATCCGAATCGGTAAGTTGACGGTAAAAGTGCTGCGAGGTCGTTGTCGAAGAACGAACCTTGACTCGCGGCTCGTTTGAATGCCTCTCGTTCTTTTTGAATAACTCCGTCTGGTTTTTTCTTAAAAAGAAATCTGGTGTTTTTTGGCCTGATGAGAGCAAGTGACTGCTGTTTCAATGCAGCCTCAGAAGCGGAACCAACCAATATTCGCTCGATCATCCGCGACTTTTCACGGTCAGGTGTTTCGCCAATTACAAAGATTGAATCTTCGTAAACGTGGCAGCTTTCATCCCTTCGGTCCTGAATGGGTCGGCGATACTTGAAGTCGACAATGTCCCAACGCTTGAAGCTTTGGTCCCCCTGTAAATGCCTGAAACGAATTGGATACAACCTCTTCCAGTTGCCCTCTGGTGTCACACCAGCACAACAAACCGTTTCGCCATACTTCTTGCTAGGCTGCGGCAGCGCTTTGACGAGGATGGTAACTTGGGAGTTTTTCAGTGTGACTGACATATGCCAAGGGATTGTCCCCAAAAAGGTCAAACACATTTACACCAGAGTCACTGAGTTTCTCAGTAACGATTGATCTGTGACACACGCTAGGGTCGCGTTCAAAGCAAAGCAAGCACGAAGGCGAGGTCCAAACCACACTTTCAAGTTCCAAAAGAGCTTGAGCCGCTTCGCTTGTCGCGAGGTGTTTTCGATAGATCCGCTGAAACTCTGCCATGCGACCGTTGCGGGCCGCTTCTCGGCCTGGCTTTGGATCCCCAAGAGCAACAAAATGAAGGTAGTTTATGCCTTCCGCTTCAAGACGCTGCCTAAGTGCGGTTTTTGAGAAGCCTTTTTTTCGCGAAAGCGCCACAGCGCGAACATCGGCAAGCGTCTTGATGCCCACCGCCTTCAGTGTAGCTACGAAACGATCAATATCTGTCCCCTCGTAGCCAACGGTATATACAACGCTCATACCTTTGGACTCCCTTGATTTGGGTTAACAGGTGGTTAATGCGATAGCAATTCACATTGCAATTCAAGTTGAGAAGCAAAAAAATTCGCTTCGCCTCACGCCTCAACATATTCCGCGATGCTTGTCGGACTTGGAACGGGCATACCGTCTTCCTTCAAGCCATCGATGTGAAAGCGGATGGCTTCCTTGATTTCGGATTCGACCTCGGCCTGGTCCCGGCCCGTGGAAACGCAGCCGGGCAGATCAGGCACATAGGCCGAGAAGCCGGTGGTCGTTTTTTCGATCACAATCGCATAGCGCATGTCATTGGTCCTTCAGGCCAGCCTGTTTCAGAATACTGTTCAATGTTCTGGGCGCAAGATCATCCTTGGGCTTGCCGGGAACCGTCACACGTCCCGGCTTTACCGGGTGTTTGTATTGGCGGTGGCTGCCCCACTGCATCCCCATCCCCGCCCCCATCCTTCGGATGACCCCTCCCCGCACAGCGGGTAGGGGTGAGTGGTAGCCCGGCTTTGAGCCGAACACCCATCTATCTTCTCCACCGTTGCAACAGGCTTGAAGCCAGGGCGGGAACATCCCTCCCCTTTTTTTCTCCAGTGACGCGATGAGTTGAGCAGCCAACGAGCCATACCCCCCCTCCGCCCTCCGGGCACCTCCCCGAGCGAAGCTGGGTGGAGGGTAGAACTTCACGCTCCCTCAGCTCTGGTGGGGGAGCTCCGCGAAGCGGTGAGGGGGTGGGGGAAATGTCGTCAGTAGACGGAGGAAGTTGAATGCCCTCACCCCACAAAGGCCCGTTCCACCACAAACGATCCCGGCTCGTGGTTGGAACCTTCCTTGAAACCCAGGGGCTCGATAAGGCCACGGATGTCCTTGATCATGGCGGTGGAGCCGCAGAGCATGAAACGGTTCGTCTCGGGATTGAAGGCGGTGATCTTCAGTTTTTCGAAGAAGACGCCGGAGGTGATCAGGTCGGTGATGCGGCCCCGGTTGTCGGCGGCCTCGCGCGTCGCGGAAGAAAAGAGGCGAAGCCTGCCGCGCGCCAGTTCGCCGACCAATGGGTCCTCCATGGTGGCCGTCACGGTGTCGTGGGAATAGGTGAGTTCACCCGTCGAGCGGCAGGTATGGGTGACGATGATCTCGCCAAATTTCTCGTAGGTCTCGGGATCGCGGATGAGCGAGGCAAAGGGCGCAAAGCCCGTACCGGTCGACAAACAGAACAGGCGTTTGCCGGGCAGCAGGGCGTCATTCACCAGCGTGCCTGTGGGCTTGGGGCGCAGCAGGATCCGGTCGCTGGGCTTGATCTTTTGCAGCTTTTCGGTGAGCGGGCCTCCCGGCACCTTGATGGAAAAGAATTCCAGCTGCTCGTCCCAGGACGGGGACGCGATGGAATAGGCCCGCAACACGGGCTTTTCCGTGCTCCCCTCAGGTCGCGGCAGGCCGAGCATGAGAAACTCGCCGGAGCGGAAACGCAGGGATTGCGGACGGGTAATGCGGAAGCGGAACAGGCGGTCGGTATAGTGCTCAACCTCCGTCACCTGTTCGGCGAGAAGGCCCGGCGGAATGGCGGACGTCGGAGTGGCGGCGGTTGTCTGGTTCATGATGCGCATT
>JANPDD010000298.1:0-10041 GCA_031431295.1 Hyphomicrobiales bacterium
TGACGTCGAGCTTTCCCAAGGCTCTTGATACGATTTTTGGCACTGCCGAGACCTTCAGCACGTTTGTGAGCGCGGCGACCGACGGCAAATTCCAGATCCAGGTGTTTGCGGCGGGTGAAATCGTTCCGGGTCTCGAAGCCGCCAATGCCGTGGGCGCTGGCACCGTGGAGATGTGCCACACCGCGTCCTACTATTACTGGGGCAAGGACCCGACCTTCGCCTTTGGCACGGCTGTGCCTTTCGGCCTCAATGCCCGACAACAAAATGCCTGGATGTACTACGGCGGCGGCGTTGACCTGATGAACGAGTTCTACGCCGGTCATAACATCGTGGGCTTCCCCTGCGGCAATACTGGCGCACAGATGGGTGGCTGGTTCCGCAAGGAGATCAAGTCGCTTGCTGACCTTCAGGGTGTCAAAATGCGCATTGGCGGTTTCGGCGGCAAAGTCATTTCCAAGATTGGCGTCGTGCCACAACAGATTGCCGGCGGCGAAATCTTCCAGGCCTTGGAAAAAGGAACGATCGACGCTGCCGAGTGGGTTGGTCCCTATGACGACGAAAAGCTCGGCTTCTACAAGGTGGCACCCCATTACTACTATCCCGGCTGGTGGGAAGGCGGTGCCTTGTTGCACACCATGATCAACACCACGAAATGGGCGGAGCTTCCCCCATCTTACCAGTCGATCATCAAAACGGCCTGCCAGGCAGCGAATTCCGACATGCTGGCCAAGTATGATGCCCGCAATCCAGGCGCCCTCAAGAAACTGGCGGCAGCGGGCGCGAAGTTCGCGCCTTACCCGGCAGATGTGATGGAAGCCTGTTTCACCGCAGCCAAAGACACCTATGCCGAAATCAGCGGCGGCAATGCCGCCTTCAAGAAGGTGCATGATGCCATGATGGCTTTCCGGGCTGATGCCTATCTCTGGGCGCAGTTCTCGGAATACCAGTTTGATACTTTCATGATGAACCAGCAGCGCAAGAAGGCGTTGTAATTTTCACTTTGATCGATTGAGGGACCGGCGACGGGCCTTCAATCATTTCCACAGTATGGAGCTGCGTTATGGCCAAAGGTTACTGGATTGCCCATGTGGATGTGACCGACGCCGACACCTACAAGAACTACATCGCCGGAAACGTCGCTGCCTTCACGAAATATGGTGCCCGCTATGTTGTCCGTGCCGGCAGGTTTGAAAGTCCTGAAGGCCGGGCGCGGGCACGCCATGTGGTGATTGAGTTTGCGAGCTATGAGCAAGCCATTGCCTGTTACCGTTCACCGGAATATGCAAGCGCTCTTGCCATCCGCAAATCTGCGGCCGAAGCTGAGATATTGATCATCGAGGGCTACGACGGTCCGCAGCCCGGCCAGTCCTGATATTGAGCGTTGTTCACTCAATCTTCGGCGCCGAATTCAGGTCGATGGCAGGCGCATCCAAGGGAGCCATTCCGCCGCCACCTTCACTTCCCGGAACAATGATCTCCATGTTGGGATCGACAACAATTTCCGCATCAAGGAAAAAGGTGACGATCTCCGGGAAGGCGATGAGAATGGCAACGAGAATGAGTTGCAATGCCACCCACGGAATGGCCCCCCAGTAGATGTCACCGCTCTTGATCGAGGGGGGCGCGATACCGCGCAGATAGAACAGCGCAAAGCCAAAGGGCGGGTGCATGAAGCTCGTTTGCATGTTGGCCCCCAGCAACACGCCAAACCAGACGAGGTTGATGCCCAGGGTTTCCGCAACGGGTGCCAGCAATGGCACGATGATGAACGCAATCTCGAAAAAATCGAGAAAGAAGGCAATCACGAACACAAACGCGTTGACGGCGATGAGGAAGCCAAGCTGTCCCCCCGGCAAGGCCACCAGCATGCCCTCGATCCATTCCTTGCCGCCGACACCCTGGAAGACAAGACTGAAGACACGGGCGCCAATCAGGATCATCACGACCATGGCCGTGATGCGCATGGTGGTTTGCATGCCTTTATAAACCATGTGGCGGCTGAGGCGGCCATTGAGCCAGGCGAGCATGAAGGCCCCCAGCACGCCCATGGCACCGGCTTCCGTTGCAGTGGCGAGCCCTGCAAAAATCGTTCCGAGCACGATGAAAATCAGCGCCAAGGATGGCACCATGCCGCGGATACAGCGGATGGCGAGAGGCCAGCCGCGCAACGTGCGGGCCTCAGGCGGGAGGGGTGGCAAGTGCTGCGGCCGCAACAGGCTGAGCAGGAACACCCAAGCCATGAACAACAGCACCTGCACGATGCTGGGGCCCAACGCTCCCTTGTACATTTCGCCCACATCAACGCCCATCTGGTCGGCGAGGATGACAAGGACAAGGGAGGGAGGGATGAGTTGCGTGATGGTGCCAGAGGCCGCGATGACGCCGGTGGCGTGACGGACATTGTAGCCATAGCGCATCATGATCGGCAGCGAGATCAGGCCCATGGCGATGACCGAGGCGGCAACCGTTCCGGTGATCGCACCCAACACCGCTCCAACGAGAATGACGGCATAGGAGAGGCCGCCGCGCACCCCGCCAAACAATTGGCCAAAGCCTTCGAGCAGGTCTTCAGCCAAGCCACTGCGTTCAAGAATGGCGCCCATCAAGGTGAAGAAGGGAATGGCCAGCAGCAAGTCATTGCGCAGCACAGATTCGAGTTGGAAAATAATGTTGCCGAGAAAATCAGTGGGGATCAGGTCAAGCTCAACACCGAGGAAACCGAAGAACAGGCCAACGGCCGCCAATGAAAAAGCGGCGGGGTAGCCGTAGAGCATGAACAGGATCAGCCCCACAAACATCAAGGGGGCCATGTTGTGGGTGACAAACTCGATCATTGCACATGCTTTTCATAGCCATGTTCGCGGCGATCGTCGCCCGTCAGGGCCGCCCAGCATTTGATCAATTCGGAAACACCTTGCAGGAGCAGCAATCCAAAGCCGAAAGGAATGAAGAATTTGGCGGGCCAGCGCGGCATGCCGCCAGCGTTCTGCGAGAGTTCATTGCCGGTCCAGGATTCCATAAACCAGCCCCACGAGAAATAGATCATCAGGATGCAAAACGGCAGGAGGAAAAGCAGGCAACCGAAGAAATCAATCCAGATGCGGGTGCGGTCGCTGACGGAGGTGTAGACAAGGTCGACGCGCACATGTTCATTGACCTTCAAGGTCCATGACGCACCCAGCATGACCATGGCTGCAAAGAGCACGAGCTGCAGGTCGCGCAGTGTGTTGGAGTTCGTGCGGTAAACATCAAAGAGAAACTGCAGGCTGTCTCCTGCCGAGCCCATGGCATTGGCCAAGTAGAGGATGCCGTTGATGCCATAGCGCAAGCCGGCATCGAGGGCGCAGACCAAAGCCGCCAACAGCACGCACCAGCTGGCGGCCACGCCCAACCACCGGTTCAGCCCGTCTATCGACCGACTGAGGCTCAATAGCCCTGCCATGCCGCCTGCTCCCTGTCATCCCGCTGCCGTTGCCCGGCATGCGCTTGACAGGGATGTCACTCGAAAACAGCCACTTCCGCAACAGGGAAGTGGGCTATTCGGCGGCGATCGCCATGGCGCTCCCGTCACCTGCAAAGCGCTTGGCGTTGACAGCAAACATGTCGCGCAACCTTTGCGCCGCCAGATCATAGGCGCCCTTGTCAGCCCAGGCCTGGCGCGGATCAAGAGTGGTTTCAGGCACCCCCGCCAGACGTGTTGGCATGGCCAAGCCAAAATGCCTGTCGATTGCTGTCGGGCATTCGTCGAGGCTGCCAGAGAGTGCCGCGCGCACCAGCTTGCGCGTCAGTTCAAGCGGCATGCGTTTTCCTGTGCCATAGGCCCCTCCCGTCCAACCGGTGTTGACGAGAAAGCAACTGACCTTGTGACGGGCAATCAGGTCCCGCAGCATGGCGGCATAGACCAGGGGATGACGGGTGAGGAAGGGCGCTCCGAAGCAGGCAGAGAAAGTTGCCTGCGGTTCCTTCACGCCACGCTCGGTGCCTGCGAGCTTGGCGGTGTAGCCCGCCAGGAAGTGTTCCATGGCTTGATCGGGGGTGAGTTTGGAAATGGGCGGCAGGATGCCAAAAGCATCGGCGGTGAGCATGATGATGGTTTTCGGAATTGCCCCCAAGCCATCGCGTTTTGCTCCCGGAATGGCCGACAGGTCGTAAGCGACGCGGGTGTTTTCGGTGAGGCCGCTGTCGGCAAACTGCGGGCTACGGTCTTCGCCGAGCGTCACATTCTCCAGTACTGAACCGAAACGATGGGTGGCAGCGAAAATTTGCGGCTCCGCCGCTTCCGTGAGATTGATGGCTTTGGCATAGCAGCCACCTTCGATATTGAAGACGCCCGCCTGGGCCCAACCATGTTCATCATCACCGATGAGGGCGCGGTCTGGATCGGTTGAAAGCGTCGTTTTGCCCGTGCCGGAGAGGCCGAAGAAAATTGCGGTGTCGCCCAGCGCGCCGATGTTGGCGGAACAGTGCATGGGCAGAACACCGGCTTCAGGCAGGACATGGTTCATGACGGTGAAAACGGACTTCTTGATTTCGCCGGCATAGTGCGTGCCTGCGATCAAGACGAGCCGCGCACGAAGGTCAAGGGCGATCACAATTTCGCTGCGGGTGCCGTGGCGGGCGGGATCAGCCTTGAAGCTGGGCAGGGCGAGAATGGTGAGGCCGGGATCATGCTCAAAGGGCTTCTCCGGCACGATCAAGAGATTGCGGATGAACAGGGCCTGCCACGCATGCTCGGTGACAACACGGGTTTCAAGCCTGTGGTCTGGATTGGCACCAGCGGCAAGGTCTTGGACAAAAAGTGACTTCAACCTGGCGTGGGCGAGCATATCGGCCTTGATCAGGTCAAATTGGGACTGGCCCAGTCCGGCGTTGCTCTCCCAGTCCACAGTGGCCTCGGAAGCGGCATTGCGGACGATGTACTTGTCTTTCGGGCTGCGGCCGGTGTGTGCGCCGGTGGTGACGGAGAGTGCGCCACCTTCCGCAATCCTGCCCTCGCCGCGCTCCACAGCCTCCTGGAAAAGTTCTGCGACATCGGCATTCCACGAAATGCAATTGGCCCAGCGCAGGCCAATCCTGGCAAGTTCGGCACGGATCACAGGTTCATTGAGGTGGTTCATGGCTCTTCCCCAGCGGTTGATAACTTACCACTGCCGGAAGATTTGAGTGATGTAAAGACGTTATTACATCATAAGTTAATGTTATCGAACATCATTATTTGATTTAATTCAGTCAATGTGCCTCGTCCCAGTTTGCTGCTGCCCGTGCATCCACTTGCAAGGGTACCACCAGTTGCACGGCTGGTTCGGGCGCCTTTTCCATGACGGCACGAATGACCGGCAAGGTCTGGTCAACTTCTGTTGACGGCACTTCAAAGATCAATTCATCATGCACTTGCAACAGCATGCGGGCCTTGAGGCCCGCTTCGGCCAGCACCGGCTGCATGCGGATCATGGCGCGGCGGATGATGTCGGCGGCCGCCCCCTGGATGGGCGCGTTGATGGAAGCGCGCTCGAGAAAAGCCTTCTCCGATGGGTTGGTTGAGTTGATGCGCGGGAAGTGGCAGCGGCGGCCGAAGATCGTCTCGACATAGCCCTTGTCGCGGGCAAACTTCTTGGTTGCCTCCATGTAATCCTTGATGCCGGGAAAGCGCTTGAAATAAGTCCGGATGTAATCGCCCGCCTCTTCGCGGCTGATCGACAGTTGGTTCGCCAGGCCGAAGGCCGAGATGCCATAGATGATGCCGAAATTGATGGCCTTGGCGCGGCGGCGCACGGCAGCGTCCATGCCTGTGATCGGCACATTGAACATTTCACTCGCGGTCATGGCATGAATGTCGAGGCCATCAGCGAAGGCTTTCCTCAGTTGCGGTATGTCAGCCACATGGGCGAGCACGCGCAACTCAATTTGTGAATAATCGGCACTGACGAGACGGTGGCCCAGCTTCGCGATGAAGGCCGTGCGGATGCGGCGGCCTTCCTCGGTGCGCACGGGAATGTTCTGCAAATTGGGATCGGTCGATGACAGGCGTCCCGTCGATGTGGATGCCATGGCATAGCTGGTGTGGACCCGGTGGGTGCGGGGGTTGACGAAATTGGGCAGCGCCTCGGTGTAGGTGGAGCGCAGCTTTGCCAACTGCCGCCAATCGAGAACCTTCCGGGCCAATTCAACGCCCTGGGCGGCCAGGTCTTCCAGCGCATCGCTGTCCGTGCTCCAGGCGCCGGTTGGCGTTTTGCGGCCACCGGGCAATTGCATTTTGCCAAACAGGATTTCACCCAGTTGCTTGGGCGAACCGATGTTGAAGGGGCCATCGGCGAGCTTGTGGATTTCCTGCTCGATCCTGGATTGCGTCGTGCCGAATTCCGAGGACAGGCGCTGCAACACCAGCCGGTCCACGACAACGCCCTCGTTTTCCATGTCCACCAACACCGGCACAAGCGGACGTTCCAGCGTTTCATAGACCGTCACCTTGCGGGCCTTGAGCAGCTTCTGCTTGAACAACATCCACAGGCGCAGCGTGATGTCGGCATCCTCGGCGGCATAGTGTGTGGCGCGGTCGATGGGCACGCGGTCAAAGGTGAGCGCATTCTTGCCGGAACCCGCCACCTCCTTGAAGGAAATTGGCTTGTGGCCGAGGTGGCGGTCCGACAACTCGTCCATGCCATGGCCCACATCACCTGATTCAAAGGCATAGGACATGAGCATGGTGTCATCGAGGGGCGACACGCCGATGCCCAGCTGCTTCAACAGCAGCATGTCGTATTTCAGGTTCTGACCAATCTTGAGAACCGCCGGATTTTCAAGGAGCGCCTTGAGGGGAGCGAGCGCTTCCTCCTCATTGATCTGGCCAGAAAGCCTGTCACCGCCAAACAGGCCCTCGCCCGCCTCCTTGTGATTGAGCGGCACATAACACGCCTTGCCGGGAGCGAGTGCCAGCGAGAAGCCTGCGATCTTGGCCTGCATGGCGTCGAGCGAGTCCGTTTCCGTGTCAAAAGAAACAAAGCCTTGGTCCATGGCTTGGGCAATCCAAACCTTGAGGGCCGCTATGGTCGTTACTGTTTCATAGTCCGCGTGGTTCACAGGAATGCCACGGAGATGGGCCTCCATTGTTTCGACAAAATCCTCACCAATTCCGTCATTCCGGCGAAGGCCGGAATCCCGCTTGTCGTCTGCCGCTGTGTCAACATTTGAGCTGGACCCCTGCCTTCGCAGGGGTGACGGATCTGGGGGTGATACATTGTCAACCGCACCTTCCGGCGGCCAGTGGGTGATCTTGACTGGCACGGGTTCGATGGCACTCACATCCGCATCAAGTGCCGCTGCAATGGTTTTGGTAATGGTGGTGAATTCCATGGCCTTGAGAAATCCGATCAATTCCGCCGCACGCGGCACATCCACGGCGAAGGAGCCAGCGGGCTCCATGTCTGGCACATGTTTTTCCAAGGTGACGAGGCGCTTGGAAATGCGGGCCTGCTCGGCAAACTGGATGAGATTTTCCCGGCGCTTGTTTTGTTTGATCTCGCCCGCACGGGCCAGAAGCGTTTCAAGGTCGCCGTAGGTATTGACGAGTTCGGCTCCGGTTTTCACACCGATTCCCGGCACACCCGGCACATTGTCGGCGCTGTCGCCTGCCAGCGCCTGCACATCAATGACCTTGTCCGGTGTCACGCCGAATTTCTCCAGCACTTCCGCTTCGCCCACGACTTTTTCCTTGGCCGGATCGAAGAGATCAACGCCGGGGCCGATCAATTGCATCATGTCTTTGTCTGAGGTCACAATGCGGCAGGTGGCTCCCGCCTCTACAGCTTCGCGGGCATAAGTGGCGATAATGTCGTCGGCCTCGTAGTTTTCCTTTTCGATGCAGGGCAAATTGAAAGCGCGTGTGGCTTGGCGGATCAAACCGAATTGCGGGCGCATGTCGGCAGGCGGCTCCGGGCGGTGGGCTTTGTAGTCCGGATAGAAATCAGAGCGGAAGGTTTTTGACGAATAGTCGAAGATGACGGCAAGATGGGTTGGTTTCGGCCCTTCGGTCTTGCCCTTCACAAGGCTCCACAACATGTTGCAGAACAAGCGGACAGCCCCCACCGGCAGTCCGTCGGAGCGGCTGTTGTATTTGGCGTCCTGGTTGGTCGATTGGAAATAGGCGCGGAAAATAAATCCCGACCCATCGATCAGATAGAGATGGTCACCTGGCTTGAGTGCTGATGTGCGGCTGGGCGGGGATGTTGTCATGGCCGGCACTGTGCCAGACATCGGCGTGGCTTTCCAGTTTGCTCACCGGCAGCTTCGCTCCTGCGGGACGGCGGAAGAGAAAGCGCAAAGCATTGTCCTTCGTCAGCCAGAACAGCAGCACGGGCCCCAGGATGCCCGCCAAGGTCACGCCCAGGGAAATCACGTCAGACCCCAGTTGTGGCACAAGTTTGATGGCAAGGCTGCGGGCCGTGGCCATGAAAACAAAGAAGGCGAGATAGACCACGATCGAGTTTTCACCGAGATAGCGCATGGCCCCGCTGGCCCGGAAACGGGTGAGGAAAACGCCCGCCGACACAACGGCGGCCGTGCCGACAAAGCCCAGCACCAGGCTGACGCCTGGCACATCAGCCAGTCCCAGCAGGAAAACCTGGGTGTGGGCCATGCCCCAGATTGTCAGTGCGGCAAGGAGACCTGCGGTCGTGAGGCCTGCCATGTCGTTGGCAAAGCGGAAGACATGACCCGCCGCCCAGTAGCCTGCGAAGAAATAGACAAAGCGCGCCGCAAACTCGTCTACCATGATCCAGCCCGTATGGATGGGGGCAATTTCAAGCGCCGCCGCAAGCGCAAAGATGAGCAGTGGCGGCACCCGCCGCGTCAGCTTCACGACAACGAAAAACACCGGCAGGAGATAGATGAACCACAGTGTGCCGAAGGGCTCAACAAAGGCGAGGAGATATTGCTGCGCCAATCCCACAGCGCCCTGCTCCTGCCAGATGCCATGGCCCTTGAAGAGGAACTGGATGGTCATCCACAGCAGGTAGAAATACATGAAGTGGATGACTTTCTTGTCGAGATAGTCACGCCACGGCACGCCAATGCGGCGCGCCAGAAAAAGGCCGGAGATCAGAAAGAAATCCGGCATGCGGAAGGGTCTGGCCCACTCGATGAAACTGTGGAGCGCGCCGACTTCGCCCAGGGCCTTTTCGACGCCAAGCGTTGAATGCATCATCACCACAAGGATGATGCAAATGCCCTTGGCATAGTCCACCCAGTCGATGCGGTGCTCGGCACCATTCGTCTTGTCCATGGCAAAAATCCTGTCCCGGCCAGTCCCGGAATGACACGTCGCACGTGCCAAAGCTCTCCAAGCAAGCCATAAACCAAACCGGTCATTGAGTTTGGCAAGGCCAACTGAATTTTCCGGCAATGGTTCCCAAAGCGTTAACACCGCCCCCTCAACCCCGCGATTGCGGGCGGGATGTGGCTCTGCTATCGACGCAAGCGAAGCACCCGTAGCTCAGCTGGATCAGAGCGCTGCCCTCCGAAGGCAGAGGTCACAGGTTCGAATCCTGTCGGGTGCGCCAATGATTTCAAATGGTTACACGATTGCTTCGAGGGCTGTTGTCTGGGGTATGTCCGGATTATTCTGGTTCTGGTTGTTCCCTTCAATAGATTTTGGCCGAGAAGAGTGTTGACCAGCCAGAAAGCAAATCAGCTGGCCACTACATGGTCGCAGTGCGAGAAATGCCGAAGCCTCACCGGAAATATGAGTGCTCTGTAAAATTACGCCGCTGATTGCGGCGATCATTCATCAATCGCAGTGGAACACTTCCGTCATGCTGGCCCACCATTCTCCAGTGGTGCGTGTGGGCACGGGTAGCTGGCAAGGTCCGCACAAGCTCCACCAGGCTTGCGTCCGAGGGTCTGCTGCCATGCGCGCCATATCCTTGATGAAATCGCTGCCGTGATATTCGAAATAGGAGAACAACAGGTTCTCGGGTTCACGCAGGAAGATTGAATAGTTGCTGATGTTGCAGTTCTTGATGATCTCGAACACCTCTGGCCAAACTG
>JANPDD010000299.1:0-9899 GCA_031431295.1 Hyphomicrobiales bacterium
AGATTTTGTTGTCAGATTGACATCTGCGCCCCGCGCAACCAACAGTTTGGCGGCATCCTCATGGCCACGGCGGGCGGCATACCAGAGTGGTGTCGACCAGCCGTCACTCTCGTTAACATCGGCGCCCGCCTCAAGTGCTGCGGTGATCGCAGGAACGTCTCCCTTCTTGGCCGCATCATGAATGGGCGCTGTTGCCGCGGGAGATGTTAAGGCAAAGACCGCGATGAAACAGCCAACATACCAGCGCATTGTAAGCCTCCATTAGGAAAGTACGGGCGGGAATTAGCTGTTTGCAATACCACAGTACGCGTCCAATGTTAACAGGCATTCCAGGGAGTTGATGTCGGTTCGAGGCGGACCTTCTCCGTCGTTTTCGGACCCCCTTCCGGCCTCCGGCCACCCTCTCCCAGCGAAGCTGGGTGGAGGGTAGAACTTCACGCTCCCTCAGCTCCGCTGGGGGAGCTCCGCGAAGCGGTGAGGGGGTGGGGAGAGGGCAAATTCGTCAATCCACGGAGCTATTCCCAATCCTCAACGACAACAGAAACAACCTCGCCGCTCTCATTGAAGGTCACGGTTTCGAGGCCGCGGCGCTCGACGACGGCACCCGTCTCCGTGTTGGTGGCGCGCAGGTGCCATTGGCACTGGGCCATGTGTTCCGAAACTTTGATCACCGCATCGTCCCAGGCCTGCTGGTCGGGCAGGGCGTCGAAGTATTTGCGGACCGTCGCCAGGATGGCGTCACGTCCCTTGAGTTCACCAATCCCTTCGGAGTGGTAACGCGCCTCGGGGCTGAGGAGTTTCGCCAGTGCCGCATAGTCCCGGCCATCGAGTGCCGCGTGATAGGCCATGAGGCCCGCCACCGGATCAAAAGTCATTGACCCAGAGCACGATCACTTTTGGTCGAGCCGACCAAAAGTGATAAACGTGCTCGTCCATTGAAATTCCGATCGCGTCTTGTCATTTTTGAATGCCTCATTCAAAAATGACCGCGATCGAGTGCCGCCATGATGCGCACCCAGCTTCGCATGCCGTGACGGAAGCTCGACACATTGTATTTCTCGTTGGGCGAATGGATGGCGTCATCACTGAGGCCAAAACCCACGAGCACCGAGTCCATGCCGAGAATATCCTTGAAATAGCGGACAATGGGGATTGACCCGCCGCTGCCCTTGAGTACGGCGTCACGCTTGAATTCCGCCTTGAGGGCTGCCGCGGAAAGTCGAACGTAGCGGTTTTCCTCATCGATCACGGAGGCGGGGGTGCCGCCGCCCTTGCCAGAGAAGCTGATCCTGGCATCGCCCTGCATCTGTTTTTTTGCAAAAGCCTGGAAAGAGCGGACGATTTTTTTGGGGTTCTGCCTGTCCACCAGGCGGAAGGTGAATTTGGCATGTGCCTTCGCAGGGATCACGGTTTTCTGGCCGGCACCTGTGTAGCCGCCCCAGATGCCGTTCACTTCAGCCGTTGGCCGCGACCACAATTGCTCCAGTGAATTCCGGCCCTTTTCACCCGCAGGCGTTTTCAGGCCAACGCCGCCCAGAAACTTTTTCTCCGAAAACTTGAGCGCCGCCCATTGCTTTTTCGTTTCCGGTGGCAGTTCACGCACGCCATCATAGAAACCCGGAATGGTGACGCGGCCGTGCTTGTCATGAAGTGCTGCGATGAGGCGCGAGAGCGCACGCACCGGATTGAAGGCCGGGCCGCCATAGAGACCGGAGTGTAGATCAATTGCAGGACCGGTGATCGTCACCTCCTCGTGGGCAAGCCCGCGCAGCCTTGTGGTGATGGAGGGGGTCTTCGCGTCCCACATGTCGGTGTCGCAAACAAAGGCTGCATCGCAGGACAGTTCCTCCCGGTTGGCCTTGAGGAAGGGAACGAGCGACGGAAAGCCGCTTTCCTCCTCACCCTCAATCAGGAACGTGGCCCTGACCGGCAGGCTGCCATTGGTGGCGATCAAGGCACGCGCCGCTTCCACGATGGTCATCACCTGTCCCTTGTCATCGGCGGCACCCCGGCCGACAATCTGGTCAACGCCGCTGCTGGTCTTGTGCCGCCGGGGTTCGAATGGCGGCGTTTCCCAGAGGCTCAGGGGGTCGGCCGGCTGCACATCATAGTGGCCGTAAAACAGCACATGGGGCATTTTTGGCGTGGCGTTGGGCGGAGTGTAATGGGCAACCACCATGGGCTTGCCGGGTGTCGGGCGCACGGATGACACGCAGCCCAGAGACAACAGTTCGGTATTGATCCAGTGGGCCGCCTTTTCGCACTCCTGCGCATAGGCAGGGTCGGCCGAAATCGAGGGGATCCGCAGGAAGGAAAACAGCCGCTCAATCGTCTTGTCGAGTTCGGCATCAATCCGCGCCAGTGCGGCGGCAATGTCAGTCATGGATGGTACTCCGGTCATGATGTCAGGGTGAAGCTGGATGTTGCAACGGGTGCGACGTGGCTCTTGCCGCCGGGCGGTCAGCGGGACTAGAGACGGTCATGCTGTTTTCCCATGGCAAATTGTTTAATTGCGAGTCGGATTTTCTGGCGTTGAACGTAGCGCAAGTGGAGCGGCTATGACAGGGTCTGCCGCGACAGCAACGGACGGCCCACAGTTCAACCTGGCCCGGGACAGCCTTCTCTCGCGGGAGCCATCAGCCGGGCTGTCGCGTTTCCGCCGCCGGGGCTACCAGCGCTACCGCCACCTTGTCGGTACGTTGGATCTCGCCCTGGTCTGGAAGCGCCGCTGGTTCATCGTCTCCATGATTCTGGGCTTTGCGCTCATGTCGGCCCCCACACCGGCTGGCCTGACGCATGAGGGGCAGATCGTTCTGGTCATGTCGCTGATGGCCACCATCATGTTCATCACGGAACCTGTGCCGCTGCCGTCCGTCGCCCTGATGATCATCATCGGTGAGGTGGTGCTGCTCGGGCAGGATTCAACCAAGGTGGCCAAGAGCCTGATGACGGACTCCGTCCTTTTCATCATGGGTTCGCTGATGCTTGCCGTGGCCGTGGTGAAGCAGAAGCTCGACAAGCGCATCGCCCTTGCCATCGTGCGGGTCACAGGCACCAGCGTGTTCTGGATTGCCTTTGGCATTACGGCCGTGTGCGGCGTTCTGGCTTCCTTCATCGGCGAACACACGGTTGCCGCCATGATGCTGCCCGTTGGCGTGACGCTGATCAGCCTCACCTCGACGGACGCTGCGAAAGTGAAGAACCTGGCGGCGGTGCTGCTGCTGTCGATTTCCTATGGCTGTGCCATCGCCGGTATCGGCACCCCATCCGGTGGTGCGCGCAATGCCATCATGATCGGCTACTGGAAGGACTTCTTTTTTGATCCCGCCAATCCTGAAACCCGGCGCTACATTGTCGATTACCTGACCTGGATGCTCTATGCCTACCCCATGTTCCTGATCCAGCTTCCGATCGTGACGGCGCTGCTGTTCTGGACCTTCAAGCCCGAGTACCGGGACCTGTCGCGCGCCGTTGCCAGGCTGCGCACCCAGGTGATGATGGATGGTCCGCTCGGCCCCAAGGGCTGGACATCCATATTCCTGTTCCTCATCACGATCGCCGGGTGGATTTCGCTCTCAGAGCAACTGGGCCTCGGCATCGTCGCCATCGGTGGTGCCGTGCTCTTCCTCCTGGCAGGGCTTGTGCGCTGGGAGGACATCAACTCCGGTGTCAACTGGGGCGTCGTGCTGCTCTATGCGGCCGCCATTTCGCTGGGCCTTGAGATGAAGGAAACGGGTGCAGCCGAATGGGTGGCCCGCACGTTCATTTCAGCCCTTGAACCCTTCGGCCTGGCGGAAGGCGCCGGGCTTTCAGTGGCCGTCACACTGCTGACCACCATTGTCACCAACACCATGACGGCGGGTGCGGCAGTCGCGGTTCTGGGGCCCATCGTGCTTAAGTCCGCCAGTGTTTCCGGCGCCGATCCATTGACCATCGGTTTCGTCACTGCGATTTCCTCGGCCTTTGCCTATATCACGGCAGCGGCACATCCTGCCTTCACCATCATTTATGCCTCGGGTTATCTCAAGGCCTCGGATTTCTTCAGGTCTGGAGTGCGCATGACCGTTGTTTCCGTTCTGCTCATTCTTGCCATGGCCACGTTCTACTGGCCGCTGATTGCGAGTTGAGCGCCATGGGCCTGTTTGATCTTTTCAAGCGCACCAACCTCTCTGACCGCCAGGAGGCGGCTGTCCGCAAGACCTTGCAAAATCTGCGCAGCCAGCGCCGCAACCGCTTCCGCCTCCTCGCCTGCATTGACGGCAGTGATGAAAGCATGATCACCGTGCGGTTTGCGGCGGGGCTTGCGGCCACAAGCGATTGCGACATTATCGTTCTTTATGTCCGTCCCATCGACCAGGGGCTTCACTCCGGCGGACTGCAGGTGCGGCTGGCGCGCCAGAACATGATCGATGCGGGCTTTGAACTTCCGGGCGTCAAGCACCTGAAAAACTCCCTTGATGTTCTCAGGCAGGAAGGCATCGACGTCAGCAACTGGACGAGGTCTGGTGCCCACGAAGAAAGCTGGGGTGACGCGGCGGGCGACACCAAGGTCGAGTATACCTCGCGCGAGGGGCGAAGCGTTGTCCTGAAGTTGAAAACCGCACCCGACGAGGCAGGCGGGATTCTCGATCAATATGAGCTTGGCCCCTATAATCTCGTCATCCTCGGCCAACCCTCCAGATGGCGCAGTGAGTTGCAGTCGTTTTTTGGCACGGGCATCACCCAGACGGTGACGACCATGGCGCCCTGTTCGGTGCTGGTGGCGCGCAACAGCCTTGAAAAAACGGGCTATTTCATTTGCACCGACGGCTCGTCGCGCGCCTTGCATTCGGTGCGCCGTGCCGCCGTGCTGGCAACCATGACGGGCCAGCCGATCACACTGTTTTCTGCAGCCCCGGATGCGGCAGCCCTGCCGGCGGCGGAAGAGGCCGTGGCCAATGCCAGAGCCCTGCTCAAGGCCATGAAGATTGATGTGGCGGAAACAAAGACCGCAATTGGCAACGTGCTTGAAGAAATCGTCGAACGGGGCTCGCTCTATCGCATGATCGTCGTTACCGACGAGGGCCGCAGCCGCCTGCAGCGCCTGATGAAGGGCTCGCTCGCCACGGAAGTGGTGCGCCGGGCGCGCACCAGCGTGCTGGACGTGCGCTGATTTTCAGCCGCGGGTGATGTCCTCTGTCACATCCTTGAAATTGTAGATGTGGAAGTCATCAACGTAGATCTTCATGCGGTCCGGCAGCGGGTCGATTGGCACATCGAAATAGCGCCTCAGGATCTTTCTGAACGTGTTGACCGGCGTCATGTCAGGCGACAGATCCCCGGGCAGCAGCTTTGGCGCATAGATGGCATTGAGAATGGAGAATTTTTCGCGCAGAAGTTCGGGGGTCAGCGTTTGCCAGTCCACTTTCGAGACATTGCGTGACAAGGTGAGCAGCTCATCGCCTGCGTATTGCGCGGGCCAGGGGCCTTCGTCGGCTTGCAGGATGATCACCGGTTCCGGCCCCGGCTTTGCCAACAGTGCATCCACCATTTTCAGGATTTCCCGGTTGGTGAATGTCAACTGTCCGGCGTAGTTCTCGGCCCGGCTGCGCGACTGCGCTTCCGGAATTTCCATGCAGCGGCCGGATTCATGGGTGACGAAGGGCGGGTGGGGGACGAGAAAATGGGCAAAGTGGAAGCGCGGCTTTTCGCTTGCACCTGTATTCTGCAGTTGCTCGAACATCAGGCGTGAACGCTGGCATTGCCAATGGAGAGGGTCTGCCCCGCGCAGGCCAGCCATGCGGGCAATATCCGTCAGCAGCGAGTACTCGTAGATCACCCACAGCAATTCGCGCGACTCATAGAAATTGTGGTGCACATCGGCAATGGCGATGCGGCGTGTGGGCTCCCACCAGGAGCCGGAGAAATGGACTTCGTAGCCTTGCGCTTTCAGGAACCGCCCCATGCGGAAATCCTGGAACATGGAATAGAGCGGAAACCAGTCGGCCGAAGTGGCCGTGGCGGCAGTCTCCAGGCTGTCGAGATAATCAAAGTTCAGCGAAGACACCACGGAATGGGCGGTGCGCTGGTAGTTGGCGTAAGCCTTGTCCGCCACAAAGAAGCCGCGCTTGCGCAACTCCGCAAGGAATGGCTCGTTGTCATGGCCATAGATTTTCTTGAGGTAGTCGGCGCGCTGGTAGCGATCGAAGATGACGTAATAGATGTCCGGCTTTTCCAAAACCGGTGTTGCAGGCATCGGCATTTCGCTGAAGGCAGCCGAGGTGACATCCTGGATCGACTGACGCTTGAGCCAGATGCCGTTTGCCAGTGCTGTATAGAGGAACATGAAACCAAGGATGCCACTGCCGCCAGCCAGGATCACGGGCAAGAAGCGGCGGGATTCGCGCCAGCGCCAGACCAGGACAGCCAGGGCAAGCCAGGGTACGACCCACCATAGTTTTGATGTCCCCGGCTGCACAAAAGTCATGGGCAGAAACACCATGCCGAACAGCAGGCCGACCAGAAGATCGGTCACCAATGGGCGCCTGAAAACCAGGCGGAGGGCAATCATCAGCACAAGGCAGGGGGCCAGGATGGTTGCAAATATGCCGAGGGCCTGAAGTGGTGCCACACGGCCTGTGTTGCCTGCGGCGAATTGCAGAACCGGCAACGCCGCGAGCGTCAGGATGTAGAACGGAAATGACGTTCTCGCCGCGCCGCTGCTTACCACCATGTCTCGCCACCTCGAATCAAAAAACCGCCCTGATTAAAGCGGCTTTCCTGCTATATTCGAAGACTTATGTGCGGTCGAACCAGTACAGGGTGCGGCCCGACACCGAGACGGTTTCCTGTTTCACGATACGCGCCCTGGATTTGAGCGCAGCCTCGAAGGCAGAAATTGTGTAGTCGGGGAAAATGTCCTCGCGGAGCGCCAGAAGCTGCTGCACGGTCGGGTCCTGTTTCTGGACGAACTCGATCACGCCGGCAGGTGCCAGTTTCACAAGCGCATCAACAACGCCGGGCAGCGGGATATTGCGGCCGATGGCGAGGTGATGTTCGAAAGCCAACGCCACGACCGCCTGTGCCCCGCTACGGCCGAGAACGCTTTTGCGTTCCGCGTTGGCCCAGCCCTGGTTGGGAGATGGGTTGGCACCATCCTGGAAGAGCGGCAGGAAATTGAGTGACTTGGCCTTGGCGCGCGCATAGGCGCGTTCGAGTGCACCCTGGTCGAAATCAAAACCGATCACCTGCTTGGCGCCGGAGGACAAGGCAACTTCTGAATAGTCGCCGGTGTTGCAGCCGATATCCCAGAGCTGGGCGGGTTTCACCTTTTCGCAGAACGCGGCCACGAAACGCTTTTTGGCTTTCTGCTCAGCGCTGTCGTAGGTCGTGTTTTCGGCATAGTGCTGCCACACGGTCTGGCCCGTGTCCTTGGGCTGGAGGCCGGAAATCCAGTCGCGCAGCGACAGGAGCAGGCGTTCATAGTTGAGCTTGGGAAGTTTCACCGCCTTGGCCCTGGCCACGCTTTTGCCGTTGTCGGCAATGGCCGTGGATTGCAGACGGGCTTGCAGTGTCACGTGTGACAAAACATTGAACGAGAGATTGCGCCACCATGGCATCATGCGGGCCAGCATCGCCGTTTCAATGCCTTCAAGATTGCCGCGGAACCAGGCGTTGTGGGGAATGCCGAAGAAGGCGCGCAGCAGGAGAGGATTCAGGAACTGCTCGCAGAACTGGCGGTGGCCTGACCAGATTTCGCCTTCGACGTATTTGCGGAATGACAAGACGTCGATGAACACCGGCTTTAAACCGTTGAACTGGACATTGTAGGCGGTGGAATCCGACAGGCTGAAACCGCCGCGCAGCGCATCAATCTGTACATTGAGATGCAACAGGGCTGCGGCCTTGAGCAAGGAAAACGACCACTCATAGGGATAGGAGATGAAGGGCACGCGCTGGTGGTGCAGCACGAGCGAGGGATCAACACCGGTTTTTGCCAGAACAGTGGCGTTGACTTCGCAGGTGGAAACAAGCGTGCCCTTCTGGATCAGCCGATCAAGAAGCCCTGATTCCCTGAATGCCGCGAATTCACCTGCGGCCTTTCCCATCACGGCGCGATAAATCTCGCCACCGCGGGCATAGATTTGACCTCCCGGATCGCGGAACGATCCGGCGTCTGCAACAGTAATGCTCATTGTGCGGCGTCCGCACCATCGTCATCGGACTGGTTGTGGCCCAGGCCGAAGACGCCTTTGAGCCTGTACCAGTACATTTTCACCACGAAAATCGAACTTGCCACCGATGCCACAACAGCCTGCAAAATGATTGAGCCCGTGCCGGGATCGAGATAGGCATGGGCATTGGTCTCAAGGCAGGCCAGAATGGCGGCACTGCAGGCAGCGATCTTAATGGTTTTCATGATGGTCCCCAAGGTTGAATCGGGGCGAAAACTAACGGTGCGTTCTGAACATTGAATTAAGCCTGCACCGACAATTTGGCCTGAACCAACATTTCATGTTGGGTTAACCATGATTTCACCATCCCGGCGCTGGCGTGTGCAGGTCACTCCGCCGGAACTTCAGGGTGTTCGTGGCCCGTGTTTGTCTTGCCCGTGTTTGCCTGGCCCGCAGTCTTGCCGCGCACCGGTACATCGACTTTCACAATGCCTGCACGCTCAAAGGTCAGTTGAAAGGAAAGCACTTGGCCTTCCAGCAAAGGTTGCTTCAGCCCCATCAGCATGATGTGTGTTCCGCCGGGCTGCAATGCCACAGTCTCCTGCGGTTTGATTTCAAGGCGTTCGAGGGCGCGCATTTTCATGATGCCATTTTCGTCGAGCGACTGGTGTGCTTCGGCAGCCTCGGCCGCATCGGTCTTGATAGCCAGAAGAACATCCATCTCGCTGCCATGGTTCACCAGTGAAAGGTAAACGGCGGCGGACTGAGCCATCGGTGTGAGCGAGGCGGGGGCATACGCCCCTGTCACCATGATATCACTTGCCATGGCCCGCGCCATGAGGAAGAAAAAGCAAAGGCACGTTGCGGAGAACTTGGGCCAACCAAACATGCAAAAACGTCTACCAGAAAAGCGGTCGGGGCGTTGGCGCGACATGGCAGCGCGGGTCGCATTTGCACTTTTGTTCATCTGGCCGGCGCCGCTGCGCGCGCAGGAGCTGCCGGTTGCCGTGGAACTGGTCCTGGCACTTGATGCATCGGCGAGCATGGACAAGGATGAATTCGCCCTGCAGATCGCGGGCCTGGCCGCGTCCTTCCGCGACAAGGGCGTGCTTGAAGCCATCGACAATCTGGGTCCTGCCGGTGTTGCCGTGGCGGTCACCCAGTGGGGTGGTGCAGGCGAGGCAAAAGTCATTGTCCCCTTCAGCCATATTCGCTCGGCACGGGATGCCAAGGCCTTCGGCTTTCGCATCAGCCGGGCGCGGCGTGGGTTTCTCGCATCCAGCACGTCAATTGCCACAGCCATCGCGCATGGCGTGACACTGCTGGACGGCAACAGTTTTGCAGGCGATCGCAGGGTTATTGATGTGTCTGGTGACGGCATTGACAACGGCGGTCCGGGCCTTGACGCGGCACGTGATCTCGCGGACGCGCAAGGCATTGTCGTCAATGGCTTGCCGATTTCAGCGGAAGGTGATGAGCTGACCGACTACTACCGCAACAATGTCATTGTGGGGACCGACGCCTTTATCGAGCCTGCCAGCAGTTTTGAGGACTTTGCCCGCGCCATCCGCGAGAAACTCATCCGCGAACTGCGCCCCATTGCCTCCTAGAGCACGATCTTGCTTGTTTGAATCGAAGTGGGATTCCCAAATCATCTTCTTTGTGATTCAAGATGTCGGCTGGATTGGAGGCTGGCATGGATGAGCAAGTACTATTCCCTTGATCTTCGCAGACGGGCGGCGCGCT
>JANPDD010000300.1:0-23416 GCA_031431295.1 Hyphomicrobiales bacterium
TGAGCGCTATGCGCCCGATTGCGTTGTGTTGAACGGCGAAAACACCACCCATGGATTTGGCCTGAGCGAAAGCCACTATCATCTTCTGCGTGACGCGGGTGTCGATGTCATTACCCTTGGCAACCACGCCTTTGACCAGAAGGAGCTGTTGGTGACCATCGAACGGGAGCCGCAGTTGATCCGTCCATTGAACTGGCCGGCAGGCTGCCCAGGCCGTGGTTCCATGATGTTTGTGACGCCGAAGGGGCAGCGCGTGTTGGTCATTAACGCCATGGGCCGCGTCATGGTTGAGCCCCTGCTGGATGACCCATTTCCTGCCGTGGAGCAGGAAATCGAGAACTGCAAGCTCGGTTTGGATTGCGATGCCATTCTCCTCGACTTCCACGGCGAGGCCTCGTCAGAGAAGATGGCCATGGGGCATTTCTGCGATGGCCGTGTCAGTGTTGTTGTGGGTACCCACACCCACACGCCAACGGCTGACCACCATATACTGGAGGGTGGCACGGCCTATCAGACGGATGCCGGGATGTGCGGCAACTATGATTCAATCATCGGCATGGACAAGGCCGAACCGCTGCAGCGCTTTCTGCGCAAGCTGTCCGTCGAGCGCATGCGTCCGGCCAAAGGCGAAGCCACGTTGTGCGGGCTTGCCGTCGAAACGGATGACAAGACGGGATTGGCCAAGCACATTGCACCCATCCGCGTTGGCGGGAAGTTGAGCGGCGCAGAAGTGGCGTTTTGGTGATGCGCAAGCAACAGCAAGCCCTAAAACCAATCACGACAGTCGAGGGTTTGCTGGAGGCCGGCCTACTGCAGGAAAAGGACCTGCCCGCCGTTTCCGAAGCGGCGAAGGATTTTGCCATTCGCGTGACTCCTGAGGTGGTGGCCGGAATACGGCGCAAGGACGCAAGCGATCCCCTATACGCACAGTATGTACCGTCTGCGGCAGAACTTGAGAGTGACGGATTGGAGATGGATGATCCGACGGGAGATGGCCCGTTCAGCCCGCTCAAAGGCGTGGTCCATCGCTATCCTGACCGGGTTTTGCTGAAGGTCACCCACACCTGCGAAGTCTATTGCCGCTTCTGTTTCCGCAAGGACAAGGTGGGCCAGGGCGAGAAAGGCCTGACTGCAGCGGAAATTGACGCCGCACTGACCTATATCCGGAATGATCCGGCGATCTTCGAGGTCATTCTATCCGGCGGCGATCCGCTTGTGCTCTCGCCCCGGCGGCTCTCGGAAATCCTCAAGAAACTGGCCAGCGTCTCCCATGTGAAAGTCGTGCGCATCCACACGCGGGTGCCGGTTGTGGCGCCGGAAAAAATCAATGCAGGGCTGCTGGCCGCACTCAGGAAATTCCCGACGGTCTATGTCGCAATTCACGTCAACCATGTGCGTGAGTTGTCGGACACTGCCAAAGCGGCGCTGGCGCGGCTGGTGGATGGGGGCGTGCCGCTTCTCTCACAGACGGTGCTGTTGAAGGGCGTCAACAACTCCGTTGAGGCACTTGCCGATCTCATGCGGGCGTTGGTGGCGGTGCGGGTCAAGCCCTACTATCTGCACCATCTCGACCGGGCGCGCGGCACTTCCCGTTTTCGCTGCTCGATTGCCGAGGGACAGCGCCTGGTGCGGGCGCTGCGCGGTCGCCTGTCCGGCCTGTGCCAGCCCACTTACATGCTGGATATTCCGGGCGGGCATGGCAAGGTGCCAATCGGTCCTGCGTTTCTGGGAGGGTCGGAAAATGGCTCGCATGTGGTGGAAGACCCTTGGGGGTACATGCACAAATATGTTGATGGCGTTTGACTTTCGGTCGTGGGGGCCAACATGAAACCCAAGGCCGATCTCGGCATCTCGCACGTCGCCCATTGGGCGCTCAAGGTGCATGAACTTGAACGCTCACTGGCGTTCTACCGGGATACACTGGGTTTTACTGAAATGTTGCGGATCAACCACGAGGATGGCAGCCTGATGCTGGTCTACCTCCGGGTGACTGACACGCAGTACGTGGAGCTTTTCCCGCGCGGACGGGGTTCGGTTGCGCCCGACGAGGAGACAACGTCCATGCACCATATCTGCCTGCAGGTTGAAAGTGTTGCCCGAACGGCGGAAGCCTTGGGCAAGTTGGGCATTGAACTTTTCCGTGCGCCGAAGCTCGGTCTGGACGGAAACAACCAGTGCTGGATCAAGGACCCGGACGGCAACCGCATCGAGTTCATGGAAATGCTGCCCGGCAACATGCAGGACGTGGCGATCAGGCGGCTGCAGAATATGTGACTAGCGGCGGCGGATAAAGGCGGGGAGCGGCGTCGCCGCATCTGCACCCACGGCGCGGGTCAGGGCATGGATGATCCGGTTGCCGTACATGATGCTTGCTTCGCGCTCGGTTTCCAGTTCGGCCAGGCCTGCCGCCTCATAGGCCTGGGCCGCAGCGGCGCTTTGGTCGGCCAGTGTGGAGATCGAGGAAAAAAGCCTTCCGGCGGGCGCACGTTCAGCCAAAGAGCGGACCTTCCAAAGGGCGGTGGCGCCTGCGATCCCAACGTTGTCGACGTTGAAATAAAAGCTGTTGATTGCCGGTTTTGCCGCCGTTTCCATGATACGCAACTCCACTCACAAACTGTTACACACTACACACTGCGGGCCATGGTGAAGGAACAGACTTAATGTGGGGTTAAAGGGCGCTTGTGCGGCTTGCATGGCCTTGGCTATAGAGCATCGCGCGGTCCATTGGAGTGTTGGACCGCGACAACGATGCTCGTAAATCAATGGTCTGGCGCAACTATCCGCTCTCAAATCGTACCGATTTGATCGTCCGTTGCGCTAGGGCGCTGACACAGGATTTGGAAAAGCACATGGCCGGCCATTCGCAGTACAAAAACATCATGTTCCGCAAGGGCAAGCAGGACAAGATGCGCTCCAAGATTTTTTCCAAGCTGGCGCGGGAAATCACCGTTGCGGCCAAGGCGGGCCTGCCGGACCCTTCCGCCAATGCCCGGTTGCGGCTTGCCGTCCAGAATGCCCGGGCGGAAAACCTGCCCAAGGACACGATCGAACGGGCCATCAAAAAAGCGGCCGTAGGCGATGCCGGAAGTTACGACGCCATTCGCTACGAAGGTTATGGCCCCGGTGGTGTGGCCGTGATTGTCGAGGCGCTCACCGACAACCGCGCCCGGACGGCGCCGAACGTGCGCTCCTACTTCGCCAAGTTCAGCGGCAACATGGGGGAAACGGGGTCGGTGTCCTTCATGTTCGCCAAGGTGGGCGAGATTGTCTATCCCAAGGCCAAGGCCAGTGCGGATGCCATGGTGGAGGCGGCCATTGAAGCAGGTGCCGATGATGCGTCAAGCGACGAGGTTCACACCGTCACGTGCGCGTTTGAAAGTATCGGAGAGGTTTCTTCTGCATTGGCGGCGAAATTCGGCGATGCTGAAACCGTGAAGATCGTCTGGAAGCCGAATGTCATGGTGCCTGTCGATTTCGAGAAAGCGGAAAGCCTGATGAAGCTGGTGGATTCGCTGGATGAAGATGATGATGTGCAGAACGTCTTCACCAATGCCGACATTCCCGACGATGTGATGGAAAAGCTGAACGTCTGATGGTGCGGATCATCGGCCTCGATCCGGGTTTGCGCAACACAGGCTGGGGCGTCATCGAGGTCGAGGGCTCGCGGCTGATCTATGTGGCAGATGGAGCCGTGCATTCCGATGCGGATGCGCCGCTGGCGACACGGCTGCTGCAAATCCACACACAGGTTCTGGCGGTGCTGCGGGAGTTCGCGCCCGACGAGGCCGCCATCGAAGAAACCTTCGTCAATACCGACGCGCGGGCGACGCTGAAATTGGGCCAGGCGCGGGGGGCTGTGATGCTTGCCCCGGCGGCGCTGACGATTCCCGTGTCCGAATATGCCCCGAACACGGTCAAGAAATCTGTTGTGGGGGCTGGCCACGCGGAAAAGCAACAGGTGAAACACATGGTCAAGCTGCTGCTGCCACGCGCCGCGTTGAAGACTGCGGATTCGACCGATGCGCTGGCCATTGCCATCTGCCACGCCCATCATCGGGGCAGCCAAAAGCTGGCGGCAGTGTTGGCGCGTTCTTGACTTGTTCACGGTTTTGTGGAAGTATTACTTTTCAGGAGTTAAAGTAATACCATGCGCGTGACAACCAAGGGCCAGGTGACAATCCCGAAACACATACGGGAAAAACTCGGCATAGCGCCGGGGGATGAGGTGGGATTCCGTGAAGAGGGGCAGGCTGTTGTGCTAGAAAATGAAAGTGCGGCAAGTGAGGCCGACGCAGTAGCCGGCGATCTTCGGGAGTTTACCGCACTGGTCGAGCGCATGCGCAAGGAGGGAAAGATCGAGCCTCTTGGCATGACGGTTGATGAGCACATGGACATGATAAGGGGCTACAGCGAGGATGCCGACGATCCTGGATTCAAACGCGATCCTTGATCTGCTTTACGGCGGGTCGCCTTGGAATGCCTGGTCCAGGCGCTGGATCAGCGACAGCAAACGCGCGGGAACAATCATCTTCAATGCGGTGGTTTTTGCCGAGGCGTCGGCCAATTTTCAACGCCTGCAGGATGCCATTGCAGCATTTGGCAAGCTGGGCGTGATCAGTGAAGACATTTCTGATGAAGCAGCCTATTTGGCGGGCCGGGCACATATTGCCTATCGGAGGCGTGGCGGACAGCGCGAACGAACACTTCCCGATTTTTTCATTGGCGCCCATGCGACTGTGAAAGGCTACCGCATCCTGACCCGTGATAGCGCGCGATACCGCAGCTACTTTCCCAGTGTGGCGCTTATCACACCCGAGTCACATCCATGATCGGCAAGCTCAAAGGCCGCATTGATTCCACCGGGCCGGATTGGCTGATGGTGGATGTGGGGGGCGTTGTCTATTTTGTATCGTGTTCAGGCAAGACCCTCGCGGCCATGCCTGGCAGTGGCGAATTTGCCGAGGTGCACACGGACATGCTGGTCTCGCAGGATTCCATCAGGCTCGTGGGTTTTGCCACACCGTTGGAAAAGGAATGGTTCAAACTCTTGCAAAGCGTGCAGGGCGTGGGTGCACGGGTGGCGCTGGCGATCTTGTCAATCCTGTCTCCGGGGGAATTGGCAAGTGCCATTGCGCTGCAAGACAAGGCCATGATCGGACGCGCCAATGGCGTGGGCAAGAAACTGGCGGAACGCATCGTGCTGGAACTGAAAGACAAGGTTCCCGCCTACACGGCGACCGATATTGGCCTCACGCAAATGGCGGCGGAACTGTCCTCTCCTAAATCCTCAGCCATCAGCGATGCGGTGTCAGCGCTGGTGAATTTGGGCTACGGACAATCACCAGCGGCCATGGCGGTGAGTGCGGCACTGAAGAAGGCCGGAGATGACCAGCCCACGGAGAAATTGATCCGGTTGGCGCTGAAGGAAATGGCGAAGGGATGACCCGCACCATTATCGACCGCGATGTGACGCCCGAGGACGCGCTCGACACGCATTTGCGGCCGCAGCGGCTTGATGAATTTATAGGTCAAACCAAGCAGAAGCAAAACCTTCGGGTGTTCATCGAAGCGGCGAAAGCGCGGGGCGAGGCGCTGGACCATGTGCTGTTTGCGGGGCCTCCGGGGCTTGGCAAAACGACGCTTGCCCAAATCATGGCCCGCGAAATGGGCGTCAATTTCCGCTCAACCTCCGGCCCCGTCATCGCCAAGGCCGGTGACCTTGCTGCCCTCCTCACCAATCTCGAAGAGCGCGACGTGCTGTTCATCGATGAAATCCACAGGCTCAACCCGGCGGTCGAGGAAATCCTTTATCCCGCCATGGAGGATTTCCAGCTTGACCTGATCATCGGCGAGGGACCAGCGGCACGCAGCGTGAAGATTGATCTCGCCAAGTTCACGCTGGTGGGGGCGACAACGCGCACCGGGCTTCTCACCACGCCGCTGCGCGACCGTTTCGGCATTCCCATCCGGCTTGAGTTCTACACTGTGGACGAACTTCTCGACATCGTGAAGCGGGGAGCGCGCATTCTCAACCTCTCGGTCACTGCGGATGGGGCGCACGAACTTGCCAGACGTTCACGCGGCACGCCGCGCATTGCGGGGCGCTTGCTCAGGCGGGTGCGCGACTTTGCCTCCGTTGATGGTCATTCAACCGTGGATGCCGCATCCGCCGACCGGGCGCTTCGCAATCTGGAAGTTGACCACGCCGGACTTGATGCGCTTGACCATCGCTATCTCAACTGCATCGCGCGCAATTTCGGTGGCGGGCCAGTGGGCATTGACACAATCGCGGCGTCCCTTTCCGAGGGGCGTGACGCCATTGAGGATGTGGTGGAACCCTATCTGTTGCAGCTTGGGTTTCTCAACCGCAGCCCCCGGGGCCGCATTCTCACGCACCATGCTTTCAAGCATCTGGGGTTGGCGGTGCCGAACCGGGCGGAGGTCACGCAAGGCGTGTTGCCGCTGGGTGAAGACGATGCTTGAAGGCCGTACCACGGCTGGCGTTCACCACCTCTCGCTCCGCGTCCACTACGAGGACACGGATTTTTCCGGGAATGTCTATCACGCCAACTACCTGAAATTCTGCGAGCGCGGGCGATCGGATTTTCTGCGCGTTTTGGGTGTCGATCAAAATGCCATGATCGGCGGGGAGGCGGCGTTGTTGTTTGTGGTGCGGCGCATGGTGTGCGAATTCCTCAAGCCTGCGAAGTTTGAGGACGTCTTGACCGTGGAGACGTCACCAAGAGAAATGGCAGGTGCACGATTGGAGCTGTCGCAGCGGGTGCAGCGCGGCAATGAACTGCTCTTTTCTGCCGAAGTGACAGTGGCGTTGATAGATGGCAACGGCAAGCCAAAGCGGCTGCCGACTGAAGTGGCTGCGAAGTTTCGCGTGGTTGCCCGCTAACCTTTTGTTAACCATAACTGAACCAAGCACGTTTCAGGCTTGGCCGGTCCCGGTCGGGGCCTCGCAGCGATTCGGGAAAGTCTCTGAAATCGCCGCAGTTTCGACAGATTTTGCCTGTTTGAGGCCCGGCAACAGGCGGCTGCAGTTGCGCTCCGGGGACGCACGAAGGACATATGGAAACCATCACCGAAGGCGCGGTCGCAGGGGCCGCAGAAATCTCACTCTGGCATCTGGTGATGCAGGCCTCATGGCCTGTGTTTTTTGTGATGGCGGGTCTTGCCCTTGCCTCCATCTGGTGCTGGGCGATCATCATCAACAAGTTTTTCACGTTCCGCCGGGAGCACGCGGCCAACGACCGCTTCGAGGCGGGCTTCTGGTCCGGCCAATCATTGGAAGACCTTTACCGAGGTCTCGGCGGCAGGGCGACGGGCGGTCTTGCGTCCATCTTTCTTGCCGCCATGCAGGAGTGGAAGCAAAGCCAGGGTGCGGCCTTGCGGGCGGGTTTTGCGGGTGTGCAGAAACGCATTGAAAAAGTCATGGAGGTTGCCATCCAGAAGGAAATGGGCGGGCTTGAGTCAAACCTCCTGTTTCTTGCCACCATCGGGTCGGCCGCGCCCTTCATCGGCCTCTTCGGAACGGTCTGGGGCATCATGACGTCGTTCCAGGGCATTGCCAACTCGGGCCAGACGAACCTTGCGGTGGTGGCACCCGGCATTGCCGAGGCCCTGTTTGCCACGGCAATTGGCCTTGTGGCCGCCATACCGGCGACAATCTTTTATAACATGTATTCCAATGACGCGGCCAAGGTGCAGTCGCGGCTGGAGAACTTTGCCGACGAGTTTTCCGCCATCATTTCGCGCCAGCTCGACGAAAGGGCGTAAACACCATGGGTGCATCAGCAGGTGGTGCAAAGGCCATCAATGCGCGCCGCGGCAGGCGTGGCTCGCGCCATGGCGCCATGAGCGAAATCAACGTGACGCCGCTCGTGGACGTGATGCTGGTGCTGCTCATCGTGTTCATGGTGGCAGCACCCTTGATGACCGTGGGTGTGCCGGTGGAGCTGCCAAAGACCGAGGCCAAATCCATGGACTCGCCGAAAGAGCCCCTTTACATCACGGTCCAGAAAGACCGCAGTGTCTACCTTCAGGAAACGAAAATTCCGCTGGAAGAACTTGGCGAAAAGCTCAGGGCGCTGACGCGGAACGGCAATGAAGGGCAGTTGTTTGTGCGTGCAGACGCTGCCACCGACTATGGCGCGGTGATGGAAGTCATGGGCACGCTCAATGCCGCCGGATTCAAGAAGATCGGTCTTGTCACGCTGACAAAGGACATCGTTCAAAGCCCATGAAACGGAGCCTCACAGCTTCTGTTTCGATCCACAGCGCGCTGCTCCTGGCGGTGCTGGTGGGCCTGCCCAATCCTGTTCCGTTCGAAATCGAGCCGCAGGAGGCGATGCAGGTTGATATCTCCAACATCGGCGACGTGACCAAGGTCAAGGCAACGACCAAGGAAGAAGTGCCGGTGCCGCCCACGCCTGCCGCACAAAAAACCGAAATCACCAAAGACGTTGTCCCTGCCCCCAAAGTGGCGGAGGAGGAAATTCTTGCAGCCAAGCCCAAGGAACCGGAACCAGCGCCGGAAAAAGTCGAAGACAAGCCTGTTGTGGATACCAAGCTGGAGGAACTCCTGAAGGAGCAGGCTGAGGCGGAACAAAAGGTGGCGGAAGAGGCCGCACTCGCGGAAAAGAAAGTGGCCGACCAAAAGAAGAAAGCCGAAGCCGAGAAAAAGAAAAAAGCCGAAGACGCAAAGAAGAAGGCCGAGGCTGAGAAGAAGAAGAAGCCGAAACTTGATGTGGCTGCACTTGACGCCCTGCTGAACAAGGAAAATGAGGAGCGCACGGCTCCGAAAAAATCAGGGGAGACCGATGGATCGCCTGACAAGGGCAAATCCGAAGTGCAAGGCGATGATGCTGAGGTGGCCGCCACCCTGATTGACGCGCTGCGCAGCAAATTGTCCGAATGCTGGAACGTGCCGCCTGGCGCACGCGAAGCCAACATTTCCGTCAAGGTGCGTTTCAATTTGCGTAAAGACAGGAGTGTCGAAGGCCTGCCCATCGTGCTGGCGGGCGGTGGTGACATTCTCTCGGATGCCACGGCACAGTCTGCCGTGTCGGCCGTGATGGAGTGTGCTCCTTACGAATTTTTGCCGGCGGACCGCTATGACATGTGGCAGGAAATCACGGTAAACTTTACACCGGACATGATGTCGGGCACATGAAGCCGATTCGCGCGGGATGGGACATGAATAGGACGCTGCCAAACCTTTATGCGCTTTTGGGCGCCCTGATGATCATGTTCCTGGCGGCAGTTACGCCATTGCACCCCGCTTCAGCGCTCGAGGTTGACGTGTCGGGCGGCAAGATCAATCCGCTCCCCATTGCGATTGCTCCGTTCCTGGCAGGTGCCGGTTCGGAGGAAGACGCGGCAATCATCTCAGGCATCATCGCCAACAATCTCGCTCGTTCCGGCTACTTCAACCCGTTGCCGCCGGAAAGTTTCATTGAGGGCATTTCCGATTTTGAGGCCCAGCCCAACATGGCTTCCTGGCGCCAGGTGCAGGTCAAGGCGCTGGTCACGGGCCAGGCCTACATGGACGGCGGAAAATTGCGCGTCGCCTTCAAACTCTATGATGTGAACTCGGGCCAGTTGCTCGCCAGCCAGTCGCTTGCTGCAACGCCAAAGGTTGCACGCAGGCTGGCGCATCGCATCTCCGACCAGATCTACAAGGCGCTCACTGGCTTTGAGGGGTATTTCGACACGCGCATAGTGTTCATTGATGAATCAGGGCCGAAGGACCAACGCGTCAAGAAGCTGGCGGTCATGGACCAGGACGGGTTTGGCCCGCGCACCCTGCCGGTGAAGGGCGAGCTGTTGCTGACGCCGCGCTTTTCCCCGACCTCCAATGAAGTCACATTCATGTCCTTCGACACGGGCGTGCCACGGGTTTTCATTTACAATATCGACACCAACCAGCGCGAGATCGTGGGCGATTTTCCCAACATGAGTTTTGCGCCGCGCTATTCGCCGGATGGCAACCGTGTGGTCATGTCGCTGCAGTCGGATGACGGGGCCAACTCAAACATCTTTGAAATGAACCTGCAGTCCCGGCAATTGCAGCAACTGACGAATGTTGCCGCGATCAATACGGCACCCTCTTTTGCGCCCGATGGCGGTGCCATTGCCTTTGAGTCTGATCGCGGCGGCAACCAGCAGATTTACGTGATGTCGGCAAACGGCGGGGATGCCAACCGCATTTCCTTTGGCAAGGGGCGCTATTCCACGCCCGTGTGGTCGCCGGACGGAAAGTGGATCGCCTTCACCAAAAACGCCAATGGCAAGTTCGCCATCGGGGTGATGAAGCCCGATGGTTCGGGTGAACGCATTCTGACCGAAGGCTTCCACAACGAAGGGCCGACGTGGGCGCCGAACAGCCGGGTCATCATGTTCTTCCGGGATTCGGCGGGCGAAAGCGGTGGCCCGCAACTCTTTTCCGTGGATGTCTCGGGCTACAATGAGCAGCCTGTGCCGACACCGGGCTTCTCGTCGGATCCCGCCTGGTCACCGAGGCTTAACTAAGTTTCGTAAGCCGATATTCAGGTTATCAGGTCATGACTTCACCTAGGACAATCGGGGCCATGGGGAATACCGGGGGGCCTCACTTCATATTTGGTGGAACATTGACGATGATTTTCAAGACCTCACTCAAGCTGGCGCTCGTTGTGACTTGCGCCTTGTCACTGGCGGCTTGCGCCAAGAAAACCAACACGGCAGGTCTCGGCGCCAACGGTATAGGCAGCAATCTGGCGGTTGGTGCGGCATCGCCTGGATCAGCCGAAGAATTCCAGACCGCCATTGGCGACCGAGTGTTCTTCCCGATGGACCAGGTGACGCTGACGGCCGAGGCCGAGGACACGTTGCGCAAGCAGGCGTCATGGCTGCAGCAATATGCCGATGTCCAGATCCAGGTCGAAGGCCACGCCGATGAGCGCGGCACCCGCGAATACAACCTGTCGCTTTCGGCGAGACGTGCCACGGCAGTTCGCAACTTCTTGATAACAGAGGGTGTTTCGGCCAAAAGGCTGTCCTCCATCGCCTATGGCAAGGAGCGGCCCGCCACTTTGTGTGACGCGGAAGAATGCTGGTCACAAAATCGCCGTGGTGTGACGGTTATCACCGGTGGCGTACGGACGAGCTGATCGGTGGCCGACGGCGTTGCTTGGCGGTTTTGCTCGGCGGTTTTGCTCGTCCCCTGACAATTTGTTGGTGGCGTTGCCATCACACTTGCGTGTGGTGGCAATTTGCGCAATTGCGGATGCGAATTCGCCTGATTTCGGCCCGGGACGGTCGGTAAGGGCCAGAAATATGGAGTGGAATAGATGTTGACGCGATCAGCAGGGTTCAAAACGGCAGCCTTGATGAGCTGTTTTCTGGCGCTGGCCGCCTGTTCAAAGAAGAATACACCGGATCTGGAAGCGGGCCCCGGTGGCGGAGCGGGGATCGGGCAGGTGTCACCGGGTTCAAAGGCCGATTTTGAGACCAATGTCGGTGACCGCATCTATTTCATCGTGGATACCGTGACCTTGACTCCTGAGGCTGAAGACACGCTCTATTATCTTTCGGGATTGGTGTTGATATTTGTGCTGTTCTGTTTTCATGTCGATGGCCATGCCGATGAGCGCGGCACCCGTGAATACAACATATCCCTGTCGGCCAGGCGCGCCACGGCCACGCGCAATTACCTCATCCGGCAAGGCGTTCCCGGCAACCGCATTTCCTCCATCGCCTATGGCAAGGAACGCCCGGCAAGCCTGTGTGATGCCGAGGAATGCTGGTCACAGAACCGCCGTGCGGTGACAGTGATCACTGGCGGTACCAACTAACCGGATTTTCGGGCGGCTGACTGTGGCAGTTGTGCCACGGCGGCGGCTCTTGTGCGTTTGTCTGTTGCGCAGCCTCAATTTTTCCCTCTTTTCGGTTCAAGCGCCATATCAACCCATCAGATTGCCAGGTTTTGACATGTTCAAACGCAGCGCCTTTGCCAGCCTATTCCTTTTGACACTCACAGTCCTTCCGGTTTCGGCCCAGGACATCGCCTCGCGCATTTTCCAGATGGAGGAACGCATCCGGCAATTGACCGGGCAGGTTGAGGAACTCAGTTTCACAGTGAGAAACTTGCAGCAAAAGCTCGGTCAGCAGGGCGATGCGGGCGAGATCCTCCAGCCCGCTCCGGGCAAATTCCAGCAGAAGGCTGTGGCGGAGGCCGCTCCTTCAGCCGATGGCATTGAGGTCATCGAGGAAGGGCAGGCGCAAAAATCTGTTGCCGGTTCTGCTGAAATTGTTGGTGGTGTTGAAGACGGCAGCGGCAATACGCCGACGCTTGTGCCGTTCAAGAAGGCGGCCAACACAGAAGACGGCACCTTCGAAGGACAGGTTGTTGTCCCCGAGAGCACGGACCAGACAGCACTCGCGGGCCAGTCAGTCGTAACCGAGGGCGTGCAGCAGCAGGATGGCATTGAACAGGTATCGTTGCAGCCCGCCGACAGCCCTGATGAGCTTTACAAATCCGCCAATGAAGCGTTGCTGCGCCGGCAATTCCCTGAAGCTGAAGCAGGGTTCCAGTCGTTCCTGGCCAAGTATGCCGATCACAGTCTTGCCGGCAGCGCCCAGTATTGGCTGGGCGAAACCTATTACCAGCAGGGCGATGTGCGGCAGGCCGCGCAGAACTTTCTTGAGGCCTACAAGAAGTATCCCAAAAGCCGCCGTGCGCCAGACAGCTTATTGAAGCTTGGCATGGCCCTCAACAAGATGGGCCAGAAGGAACAGGCCTGCGCTGCGCTCAATTCGGTCAGCAGCGATTTTCCGCGGGCCGTCGAGGCAAAGAAGCGCGCGACGGTCGAATACAAGAGGGCGGGTTGCTGAGACGATAAATTTCATCCAATAAGTCCGTCATGCCGACGACAGGAGGCATCCAGACTTTCAGCTCCAGAAATTCTTGAAAGTCTGGGCCCCTCCTGTCGTCGGGGTGACGGTGGAAGAGTGCGGCGAGTTTTTGAAAATTTGAAATCGTCGGGCTGCCTTGCCCTCGCCGTGTCGGGCGGATCGGATTCAATGGCCATGCTGCACTTGGCGCTGGCGCAGTTGTCCGCCCAGCAACTGGTGGTTCTGACGGTTGATCATGGGCTTCGTGACGGCTCCAGGGCCGAAGCGGAATCGGTTGCCCGCCATTGCGCTGAACTGGGTGTGGCACATCATATTCTCACTTGGGCCGGTAAAAAGCCGCGCAGCGCCATCCAGGCGAGGGCGCGAACGGTGCGTTACGACCTGATGGCCACATGGTGCCGCGAACATGGGGTCGACACACTTCTGACGGGGCATACGATGGATGACCAGGCCGAGACCGTTGCCATGCGCCTGCAGCGGACGTCGTCGCCCAAGAGCCTTGCCGCGATCTGGCCGGATATGACGTGGCAGGGGGTGCGTGTGCTGCGGCCCTTGCTCGGTCTCCGGCGTGGAGCACTCAGGCAATACTTGCGGTCGGCGGGGGTTTCTTGGCTTGAAGATCCGAGCAATGCCAATGCCCGGTTTGAGCGGGTGCGGGTGCGGCAAAACATGCCGTCCGAAGATGTGGCGCTGCTCGCCGCACAGGCAGACACGGCACGGCGCGCCACACTGGTGATGGTTCAGGCGGCCCAGGAATTTCTCAAGACGGCAGCGACACTGTCCCCTTTCGGCATGATCATTGTGGCGCGGCAGCCCTTGTTGACAGTTGATGTACTGATTGCGGGAGAGGCGCTGTCACGGATCCTGGCGATCGCCAGTGGCGGCACCATGCCCGATGCCGGCGGTGTTCTCCGGCTGGTCAAAAGGCTTCAAAGCGGTGCCCAGTTCCGCGCCACGCTGGGCGGGTCGGTCATTGCGGCGCGCAGCCGCGAGGTTTGCGTCGGACGGGAGGCCAGTCGCATCGCCCGCGGAATGCCCGTCATTGGCCCGACAGGCCGCCTTCTCTGGGATGGCCGGTTCGGGCTGGAGGCCCCTCCTGGTTCCAGCGTCCAGACGGCCGGACATGCAATTCCATTGCCCAAGGGTTGGTCAGGCAAGCCACTTCCGGCATTCGTCCGGGCCACGCTGCCCATGGTGGTGCTTCCCACCGGAAAGGTGGTTGTGCCACATTTTGAGGTGGTTTCGGGTGTTTCAGTCACCATCGGTGAAGGATTTTGCCTCTAGTCTCGTATTTACCGCAATGCCGTGCTTGGAATCCGGTTTCGCGGAACCTATGTTAGACTGCAAGTTTGGGTAGGACGCATGTTTGGCCGCTTCGGCGGCTGAACCAGAATCGAGGATCGACGTGAACCAGTTTCGCAGCTTTGCCGTTTGGATTGTCATCGCGCTCTTGTTGTTCGCGCTTTTCAGCCTTTTCCAGGGGCAGGCGCTGCGCACAGGCAGCAGCGGCGAGGTGAGTTATTCTGAACTCTTTGACAAGGTCAATTCCGGGTCCGTTGAAAGTGTCACCTATGCGGGTGAAACGATCATCGCCCTCACCAATGACGGCAAGACGTTGCAGGCCTACGGCGTGTTGACCGAAGAAGACCTGAGGTCGCTGCGCGCCAAAAATGTGAAAGTCAACTTCCGCCCCCAGCAGAGTGATTCACTGCTTTCCAATGCCCTGATCTACTGGCTGCCGATGTTGCTGATCGTCGGCGTATGGGTGTTTTTCATCCGCCAGATGCAGAGCGGCACGGGCAAGGCGATGGGTTTTGGCAAGAGCCGGGCGAAATTGCTGACGGAGAAGCAGGGCAAAGTGACCTTTGCCGATGTCGCCGGTGTTGATGAAGCCAAGGACGACGTTGTCGAGATCGTTGACTTTCTCAAAGACCCGCATAAATTCCAGCGCCTGGGCGGCAAGATTCCGCGTGGAGCGTTGCTGGTCGGCCCTCCGGGCACGGGTAAGACACTGTTGGCCCGCGCCATTGCCGGCGAGGCCAATGTGCCGTTCTTCACCATTTCAGGTTCCGACTTTGTGGAAATGTTTGTGGGCGTTGGTGCAAGCCGTGTGCGCGACATGTTTGAACAGGCCAAGAAGAATGCGCCGTGCATTGTCTTCATCGATGAAATTGATGCCGTGGGCCGCCATCGTGGCGCAGGCCTTGGCGGCGGCAATGACGAACGCGAGCAGACCTTGAACCAGTTGCTGGTCGAGATGGACGGTTTTGAACCCAATGAGGGTGTCATCATCGTTGCGGCCACCAACAGGCCTGACGTGCTTGACCCGGCATTGCTGCGGCCCGGCCGTTTTGACCGGCAGATCACCGTGGGCAACCCCGATGTCAAGGGCCGCGAACAGATTCTCAAGGTTCACATGAAGGACAAGCCACTGGCTCCCGACATTGATCCCAAGGTGATTGCGCGCGGCACGCCCGGCTTCTCCGGTGCGGATCTCGCCAACCTGTGCAATGAGGCTGCCCTTCTGGCGGCGCGGCGCAACAAGCGCATGATCACGCAAAGCGAGTTTGAGGACGCCAAGGACAAGGTGATGATGGGGGCGGAGCGCCGCTCCCTGGTGATGAGCGAGGAAGAACGCCGCAACACCGCGTATCATGAAGCAGGCCATGCCCTGGTGGGCCTCAATGTGAACTATGATCCCTTGCACAAGGTGACGATCATTCCCCGTGGCCGCGCCTTGGGCCTGACCATGAACCTGCCGGATGGTGACCGCTACAGCCGTACGCGCGAGTGGTGTGAGGCGCGGCTTGCCGTGTTGTTTGGTGGCCGCGAGGCGGAACTCATTCTCGGCGGCGACAAGAACGTGACCAATGGCGCCATGGGCGACATCCAGATGGCCACAGCCCTGGCGCGGTCCATGGTGACGGAGTGGGGCATGTCGGAGAAATTGGGCCGGGTGCGCTATTCTGCCAATGAACAGGAAATTTTTCTGGGCCACAGCGTGACCCAGAGCAAGAATGTCTCGGAAGGGACCGCTGAAATCATCGACGAAGAGGTGCGCCACCTCATCCAACAAGGCGAGGCGCAGGCCAAGTCCATTCTGAAGAAGAAGCGCGATGATTTGCATGCCATTGCCAAAGCGCTGCTGGAACTTGAGACCCTGTCGGGCGATGAGGTGCGGCGGGTGATCAACGGCGAAAAGATTGACCGTGACGAAAAACCGGTCAAGCGCTCCGGCAAGGGCGGATCAGGTGTGCCGCGGGCGGGAGCCAAGCGCGGGCCTTCGGGACTGGAGCCGGAACCACAGCCGCAGTGAAGGACCTAAACCCTCAATCCAACATCGTCACCCCGACGCCAGGAGGGGTCCAGACTTTCACAAAACCCGCTGGCTGAAAGTCTGGATGCCTCCTGTCGTCGGCATGACGGTGTGTAAATGGGCGAAGGCTTCTCCGTGAAAACCTACCACCGTCCCATCGGCCTCGTTTTTGGCCCCGATGTGCCTCGGATGATGTCCGAGGGCGATGCGCTGCCACTTGCCGGCATGGCGCATATCGGGTTCACACACGTGGAGGTGACCACGAGGCTCGGAGACCGCGTAGAGCGGGAGTATCTCAGACTTTCCGGCGTTGATGACTCTGAGGCCTTGGCGCGTCTGTCGGCACCTCGACCTTTCGTTGGCCCGCTCGATATCTCGTCTACCCGGATCATGGGTGTCGTCAATGTCACGCCCGACAGTTTTTCCGATGGCGGAAAACTGGCAGGGGACAATGCCGCCATCGCCCACGGTTTTTCCCTGGCTGCAGATGGTGCGGACATCCTCGATGTGGGGGGTGAATCCACGCGACCCGGCTCGGATACGGTTGCAGGCGAAACAGAGATGCAGCGTGTGCTGCCGGTGATCGCGGCCCTTGCCAAGGCGCATGTCGTCTCGGTCGACACGCGCAAGGCTGTGGTCATGAGGGCAAGCCTCGCCGCAGGGGCCTCCATCATCAATGATGTTTCGGCACTGGCTCATGACATAGACAGCGCGGGCGTTGCAGCACAGGCGGGCGCGCCGGTTGTGCTGATGCATGCGCAGGGTGAGCCCAAGACGATGCAGCTTGCGCCGCGCTACGAAGATGTGCTGCTTGATGTCTATGATGCGCTGGAAGCCCATATTGAACGGGCGCTGGCGGCGGGCATCAAACGCCAGTGCATGTGCATTGATCCCGGCATTGGCTTTGGCAAAACCTTTCGCCAGAACCTCGATTTGCTGTCAGGGTTAACGCTTTTCCATGGCCTTGGCGTGCCGCTGCTGGTGGGCCTGTCGCGCAAGGCATTTGTAGGCGCTCTCTCGGGTGAAAAGGTTGCGGGAAACAGGGTCAATGGCTCGCTGGGGGGTGCCATGCAGGCCGCCCTGTCGGGTGTTCATATTCTGCGGGTGCATGATGTGAAGGCCACCCGCGAGGCGCTTTCGGTGTTTACGGCGTTACTCAATCCTGGTTCAGCAGACATTTAGGTTCTGCTACCAGCGCAACGGACGATCAAATCGGAACGATTTGAGAGAGGAAAGTTGCGCCAACGTATTAAATCTACGAGCATCGTTGTCGCGGTCAATTGATGCTTGTGATTCCAATTGACCGCGCGATGCTCTATGTATGGAACGGTACGCATGGGCGCAATGCTGACAACGGCGCGGCACACAGGGGAAGTGGAATGACACGCAAGTATTTCGGCACCGACGGGGTGCGCGGGCGCGCCAATGAAGGCGCCATGGCGCCTGACATCGTCATGAAGATCGGCATGGCGGCGGGCCAGATGTATCGCCGCGGCGGCCACCGCCACCGGGTCGTGATCGGCAAGGATACGCGGCTTTCGGGCTATATGCTGGAGCAGGCACTGACCGCCGGGCTCTTGTCAGCGGGCATGGACGTGTTCCTGCTGGGACCCGTGCCCACGCCTGCCGTGGCCATGCTGACGCGCTCCATGCGGGCCGACCTTGGCGTTATGATTTCGGCTTCCCACAACCCCTTTGCCGACAATGGCATCAAGGTTTTCGGTCCTGACGGCTACAAGCTCTCCGATGCGCAGGAGCTGGCGATTGAGGACATGATCGACCACCCCGCCAAAGTCACACTGGCAGGTGCCAGCGAGATCGGCCGGGCCAAACGGATCGAAGACGCGGGTGCCCGCTACATCGAGTTTGCCAAGCGCACCTATCCCGGCGAGGGCAACCTTGATGGCATGCGGATCGTCATCGACACGGCCAATGGTGCCGCCTACAAAACGGCCAATACGGCCCTGTGGGAACTGGGAGCCGAGACCATTGAGATCGGCAAGGAACCCAACGGCACCAACATCAATGATGGCTGTGGCTCCACCCACCCGGAACTCATGTGCAGCAAGGTCAGGGAATTGCGCGCCGATATCGGAATCGCACTCGATGGCGATGCAGACCGCGTCATCATCGCCGATGAAAAAGGCAATGTTGTCGACGGCGACCAGATCATGGCGCTGGTTGCAACATCATGGGCGCAGCGGGGGCAGTTGAAAGGCGGCGGGCTTGTGGCCACCGTCATGTCGAACCTGGGGCTGGAACGCTTTCTCGCCACTCAGAAGCTTCTTCTGGCGCGCACCAAGGTGGGTGACCGCTATGTGGTGGAGCACATGCGCAGGGCTGGCTTCAATGTGGGCGGCGAACAATCAGGCCATATTGTTTTGTCCGACTATGCAACAACCGGTGATGGTCTACTGGCAGCCCTGCAGGTTCTGGCCGAGGTTGTGCGACAGGGAAAACCGGTGAGCGAAGTGTGCAAGCTTTTTGCGCCGCTGCCGCAGATTCTCAAGAATGTGAAATTCAAGGGTGGTGATCCGCTGGCTGATTCCCATGTGAAAAACGCCATTCGCGATGCCGAGGCGCGGCTTGGCAATCACGGGCGCCTGGTCATCCGGCCATCAGGAACGGAACCCTTGATCCGGGTAATGGCGGAAGGAGATGATGGCCAACTCGTATCGACGATTGTCGATGACCTGTGCGGTGTCATTTCAAAAGCGGCGGCCTGAGGGACGCCAGCTTCAGTCACTCAATTTCAGTCGCTCTGCCGGTAGTTGCGCACGCGTTCGAATGAAACGGCAAGCAATATGGCCCCGCCAATGAAGCAGCCCTGCCAGAAGGCGTTGATGCCGAGAAGCCCCAGGCTGTTGCGGATGATTTCGATCAGCGCCGCGCCGATCAAAGCTCCAATGGCAGTGCCACTGCCACCGGCGAGGGCGGCCCCTCCGATCACGGCTGCGGCAATTACCTGCAATTCAAGTCCGGCACCGATATTGGTGGTGATGGCGCCAAGCCAGCCGGTCTGAATGATGCCAGCGATGCCCGCCGACAGGGACGACAGCATGTAGACGGCAACCTTGATGGGACGAACCGGAACACCTGTCAGGGTTGCCGCATGCTCATTGCCCCCGATGGCAAAAACATAGCGGCCAAACCGGGTCCAGCGCAGAACGAAGCCAGTGATGAGTGCCAGGACAATCATGTACATGACCGGATTGGCGATGCCAAAGAACCATGCGCCGCCACCCAGCGCCAGGAGCTTGTCGTGGTCCGGGCCAAATTCATAAACCACGGTGTTGCCGGAGGCAACCATGGCGAGGCTGCGGGCAATGGAAAGCATGCCCAGTGTCACCACGAAGGGCGGCATGCCAACATAGGCAATCAGCACACCATGGAACGCGCCCACCAGCAGGGACGTGGCAATGGCCGCCGCGATGCCGACCTCAATGCCGTAGCCCGCATGCATGACAACGCCGAGGATCATGCTGCACAGGCACAGTACTGAGCCCACCGACAGGTCAATGCCTCCGGTGATGATCACAAGAGTCATGCCCAGCGCCATGATGGCGACAAAAGTGACGTTGCGCGTGATGTTGTAGAGGTTTTTTGTCGTGGCAAACGAGTCAGTTGCAAACGACAGGAAAACAAATGCAACGATGACGGCGACAAATACCCAGAACGTCTGGCTGCCGAGCAGTTCCGCGCGCCAGCCATTCCGTTTTTGGTCAATGGTCTGTTCAATTGTGGTTGTCATGGTGTGCCCAATCGTTCACTTGTTCATGCCGTCTCGATGGCGCCGGTGATGAGGCCCGTTACTTCCTCGGGCGAACTTTTCTTGATCAGTTTATCGGCAACTTTCCGGCCCCGGCGCAGCACGATAATACTGTCAGCCACGGAAAAGACATCGGGCATGCGATGGCTGATCAGCACAACCGCAATGCCTTGGTCGCGCAACAGCCGGATGAGGTTCAAAACCTCTGCCACCTGACGCACGGAAATGGCCGCCGTCGGTTCATCCATCAAGACGATTTTGGCGTTGGAAAGCCTCGTGCGCGCGATTGCCACGGCCTGGCGCTGACCGCCCGACATCTGTTTGACGAGGTCGCGGGGCCGGGTTTCAGACTTCAGTTCGGCAAAGATCTGGCCGGCGCGCTGATACATGCCCGTGTAGTCAAGAACCTGGAATGGTCCAACACCCTTTCTCAATTCACGGCCCAGAAACACATTTGCGGCGGCCGTCAAGTTGTTGCAGAGCGCAAGGTCCTGATGCACAATTTCAATGCCATGCTGGCGCGCTTCAACCGGCCGGTGCAACACCAGGCTCTTGCCATCCATCCGCATTGCGCCGGAACTCGGCGGGAAATTTCCGGCGATCATTTTCACAAGAGTGGATTTGCCCGCGCCGTTGTCGCCCATGAGGCCCACAACCTGCCCGGCTTCAATTGTCAATGACACCCCGTTGACTGCCTGAATCGCCCCGAAGTGCCTGGAAATATTGTCGAGTTCAAGCACAGCCATGCCTTTTGCCTCCCTATGGCCCGCATCCTTGACAGAGCCGCACAAACATCAACAAGACAGACCTGTCTGATCACCCGGCGGGTGTCAATTGCCTGTTTTGTGAAACCAATTCCACTGTCCAATTTTTTCTATTGTATTACAATTCAAATTTTGTATTGTCATACAAATAGCTCTTTGTAAATTCTATTTGCACAAGGTTTTGGAAGCTCTCAGCTGGCCAATTTAGGTGAATGCCCCGCAAAGGTGCGGGCATCCCGCCCAGGGAGAGTTGAAAGAAATGCGAGTCAACTTTGTTCGAACCAACGGATAGCGGCCCGGACTAGGCGGTCATTTAAGTTGGGCGGTGGGTTGATGCAGCATGGCGGGCACGCCGTGTCCGTCTGTTTCAATGGGAGGAAGAAAATGAAAAAGACACTATTGTTTGCTGCAGCCGTTGCTGCGCTGGCCCTGGGTGCCGGCGAAGCCATGGCCAAGAAGCAGCTTGTCATCGTTGTGAAGGGCCTCGACAACGCCTTCTTCGAAGCGATCAACCAGGGTTGCCAGAAATGGAACAAGGAAAACGCTGACTCGGAATACGAGTGCTTCTACACCGGTCCGGCGTCGACCTCGGATGAAGCGGGCGAAGCCCAGATCATCCAGGATTTGCTCGGCAAGGCCGATACGGCTGCCATGGCCATCTCGCCATCCAATGCCAAGTTGATTGCCCAGACGCTCAAGACAGCCAATCCGACGGCTCCGATCATGACGATTGACGCCGACCTTGCAGTTGAAGACTCAGCCCTGCGCAAGACCTATCTCGGCACCGACAACTACACGATGGGTTTCCGGCTCGGCGAATATCTCAAGGCGGCCAAGCCCAAGGGTGGCACGGTCTGCCTGATTGAAGGCAATCCCGGAGCCGACAACATCTTGCGCCGTGCCCAGGGCGCGCGTGATGCGTTGACGGGCCAGAAGGGCCTTGCAGCTCTGGCCGGCGAAGGAGGCTGGACGGAAGTTGCCGGTTGCCCGGTGTTCATCAATGACGACGGTGTCAAGGGCGTTCAGGCGATGACGGACATTCTGGCCGCCAATCCTAAACTCGACGGATTTGCAATCATGGGCGGCTGGCCTCTGTTCATGGCACCGCAGCCCTATCGTGATCTCACCAAGCCACTTGCTGACCGTATCGCCAGCAACGACTTTGCCATTGTCGCCGCCGACACCATCGGCGAGGAAGTTGCAATCGCCAAGGAAGGCTTGGTGACCGCACTGGTCGGACAGCGTCCATTTGAAATGGGCTATCTGGCTCCGAGCGTGATGATCAAGCTGATCAAGGGAGAGAAGGTCGATGATCCGGTGTTCACGGGCCTCGATGAGTGCACCAAGGACACGGCAGACACCTGTATTCAAAAATAGTCGCTCTTGTCATTGCAGCCACCGGGACTGTCGGTGGACCTGCCTGACATTGTCAAACGTGATCTTGCTTTTGGGGGGCTCATCTACAGTGGCCCCCCAATCCAGTTTCAGGGACTACCCCGTCGACCGCCGGTTCATCCGGCTTACGAATATTCCACCCAGTATCAGGGCAAGCGCTGCCAGCACGTTCCTGCCGATGCTTTCGCCGAGTGTTGCCGCGCCCATCAACAGGGCAAAGACCGGTACCAGATAGTTGGACAGGGCCGTGAAGGTGGGGCTGGTGCGTTCAACGGCCTTGAACCAGATCACGGTTGCTGCGGCGGTGGGCAAAAGTCCCAGACCCAGAAGGGCAAGCATTCCCGCTGGCGGAACACTTGTCACTCTGAATGGAGATTGCAGCGCTGCCGCCACGGTTGCCAGGACAGCCCCGGCCACCAGCACACCGGCGGAGATGGCGACACTTCCCGGCAGTTTGAGGCGCTTTGCGGCCACGGAGTTGATGCCATACATGAAGCAACCTGAAATGACCGCAAGCTGACCCAGCAGCTGTTGCCCATGGATCTTGAAATCAGTGAGGTTCTCCGGCCCCATCAAGACAATGATGCCGGCAAAGCCCAGCACAAAACCTGCGGTGCGCGGCAGGGTCAGGCGTTCACCCGGCAAGGCAAAATGAGCCATGACGACGATGATCAGTGGAATGGTTCCCATCAGCAGGCCCGCTACACCTGAAGTGATGAATTGCATTCCCCAGGTGATGGCGAAGAAAGGTGCCGCGTTTCCAACAAGGCCGAGCCAAAAATATGCGCCGACCATCCTGCCATCGATCGGGATCGGCGTTTGCTGGAGCAGCGCCACCAGAAGCAGGGTGGTTGCTCCGATGCAGAGGCGTGTGGCGGCCACCCATTCGGGTGCAACGTACCCGAGCGCGACCTTGCTCATGGAAAAAGACATGCCCCAGCAGAACACCAGTCCCGCCAACAGCAGCCAATCGATGATTGTGACCCGGTAGGGCATAGTTTGCGCGCCTTGCTGTTAACCTTAACCGGCGCTCAACAGGCTGCGCTGGAACTGGTCAAGTTTCTGTGGCGCACCTACCACACCGCACCGCATTCACAATATCGCCTCTTTTTCGTCAGTCTGGTGCCGTGGTTCGGTGCGAACCTCACACCATCAAGAAATACCGGAAACGGGGTAAGGTGGATGATGAGAAATTTGAAAATTATGGTGCTGGCCAGTGCGCTGGTGTTGCCTCTTGGCGTTGCGGCTGAGGCCGCCGATATTGATCCG